>CALLYL010000674.1 GCA_937859535.1 uncultured Myxococcales bacterium | reverse complement strand
TTTCGCATATTCAAGGCCCCTTCCGCATGCGCTCAAGTGCGCTGCTGTAGGGACAGCCTTAAACCCCGTTCACGTCTCCCAGCGCGATTCCGAACGGTCGAGACGAAAATGCCACGGTCGGCCCGGCCAGGAGCGTGCCGTTGGCCTGCCCATAGTAGATGGACACAGGGGCGGCGTTGTCTCCGGTAATCGCCAGGTCGGTACGGCCGTCTTGGTTAAAGTCACCACTGCGGATGGTTCTAAATGAACTCGGGAGGCTGGTTTGCAATGGTGTGTCAAAGCTCGGCCAAGGAAAGTAGTGAAACAGTCCGCTGACCTTCAGCCGCTGACTACTGGGGGACAGTAGATCCAGCATCACCGTCGCTTTCGAACCACTGCCGGCCGGCGCCATGGCTGACAGTTGCGACTCTGAAACAAGGTTGAGCATCATCGCGGGCTTGTCCGCAAAGCTCAGCGTCATGTTCGCCACAAAGTTCTTCCCTGTCAGCGTGACGGGCACGGATTGTCCGAATGGAGCCGCAGCGGGCGTCACTGCATCGATCCGCAGCGCTGGTTCGCACTCGCGTGTTTCGGTGTTGCAGATTTCGTCGGGGGTCTTGCACAGAGTCGGCGTCGCGACGCAGCTATCTGGATTTCCGGTTGCGAGTCCGCCAAACAGCGCTTCACAACTGGCATTCCCACACAAAGAACCTAGCAGCAACAAACCATGTGCGGTCGAGGATCGTTTCATCACTTGCTCGCTCCTTGCGAAGGCGGTGAAGGCTGCGGAATCACACGTCCAGGCCAAGCCATGGTCAGGATTCCACCGATTGCAATGGCAGAGCCGGAGGCCACAAGTCCTGTCCCCAGATTGAAGGTTGAATACAGGTTGTCACAGTGCAGCGCTGCGCCCATCGGCGGGCGGATGCAGGTTCCGTCCACTGCCAGCGCACCACTCCCAAAGCCAATGAGCAGCGATCCAACACCGATTCCGATTCCACCCGCGAAGAGTCGCCAGCGCGGTCGCGGCTCCCGAACCACCGGCACCTTCTGACCGATGACGATGACCCGGCGTTTGCGCACCTCGGCCGGTTCATGTTGGTCCGGTTCCAGCGTGAGCGCGACGTCCATCTCGGCATTGGGAGAAATCACCACGCGTCTTTCGACCGCTTGGTAACCAGGTAGCTCCGCCCGGAGATCGATGGTGCCGGCCCACATCTTGCGCTGCAGCGGCGCGGTTCCCAACCGGACTCCGCTTGCGAAAAGCTCGGCTTGGGAAGGCTCGGTCTGAATCCGCAGGATTCCTTTGGTTCGTGACAGCGCCGAAGAGGCAAGCTCTGGGAGGATTTGCCGCAGTTTGTCCTGTAGCGCGGTCACACTACAGCTCGTGCAGGAGTCCGTGACTGAACTGGCTTCTGACTCCACGCTGCGATCGATGATCTGGCCGAAGATTTGGTAGTTTTGTAGATCGCTGACGCTTTCCCCTGGTGCTTTCGGGAGTGCCGCGATCGAGAGCACGACGGTGTAGTCGGCTTCCTGCTGTTGGGCCTGTGCAACCAGACACGGAATCTGCTTGTGACAGTCGCTTGGGAGGACGGTATCGCGGGCCGGTGACAGCAGAGTCAGCCGCTGTTTGGATAGTGCCCGCACCGTGGTCACCGCAAGCTCTGTCTCTGCCGCTTTGGGAATCCCCTGGTACTGTTCTAGCAGCAGCGCGTGCGGCGGAATGGTCACAGAGACCGCTTGGACGTTGAAGTTGAAGCGCACTTCCAGCGCACGACCGGCGCGTACCTCTACCTGAGAGGTCAGCGTCATCCGTCCTTGGGTGGCGGTGATGACATGCTTGCCTGCGGACAGCGAAAGTGGAGCGGACAGTGGGAGCAAAGTGGCCGTGCCCCCATCAATGGAAATCTGGATGCCGCGATCGCCGAAGACCTCGACCTCACCGCTTGGACTACTGTCTGTCGCCGAAAGCGGAGCTGCGTGCACCACGCCCGCACAGCCGATGAGGAGCCACAGCACAGCGCGTGACACCGACTGCTGCCATCTGTGCCGGAGTGCGTACTGCAAGCTCATGGACAGATACCTGCGCGCACGGTCTGGTTTGCCTTTACCACCATCGTTTGGGGCTTCCCATCGATCGTGATCTGGTGACTTCCAGGAGGCATCCACAGCGAGATCAGCTCACACGCCTTCTTGGTGCGCTTCGGAACCACCACCACTCCGAGCTGAGGAACCAACCGCAGGACTGCGGACTGAGTTGCCGATTTTTCAGCGGCTTTGCCGACTACCTTCGGACTCAGCTTCATGGCACGTTCAAACTCGGTCATCGCCTCGGCAGTGTGTCCTTGCGCCTCATGCGCTCGGCCGAGCAGAACCGACAGCTCAAAGGACAGCTCTGCGCAGCCCGGTGTTTTTTCCGAACGAGTACACAGCCGTCTCGCTTTGCCGAGTAGAAGCTCTGCCGCTGCAAAGTCTTTGGTATCCAGGGCATGTCGGCCGCGACGCGCCAGTTCGGCCACCGGAGTCGCTTTGTCTCCTTCTGGCGGTGCCGTCACTTGCGGAGTCGAGGTGGTCGGAACCGACTCTGTGCTCGCTGTGGCCGGCGTTCCTGCATCGGGCGTCACGGTCGGCGCGTAGGTGTGCTTTTGTATCGGAAGTGCCGAGAGTGCAGCGCTGTTCTGGGGCAGGTTCAGGAGTCTCAAAAGGAGTGCGGCGGCCCGGGTCCGAATCACCGCATTGCCATCGTCCGACAGGAACCGCAAGATCGGTTGACCAGCGGGCTTTCCATCGACCAAGGGTAGCTCGGCTGCGATCTCTACCACCTGACTGCGTACCAGAAGTGATGGATCACGCGCCGCTTTCTGTAGCAGCGGAAGACTCACTGACAGTGGTGACAACAGGAGTCCTGCGACCACTGCAACGCGCTGCTCCTCTGGCACTGTGGTCGAAAGCTGCGCAAGCAAGTTGGGAGGATCGACACGTTCGCCCAGACGCAGCAGCAGACCGTACGCGGTTCCCGCGTTGCTGGTGTTTTTTGTCAGGGCTTCCTTGAGCACTGGCACCGCCCGTTTGTCACCGGCTTCCCCCAGCCGACGGGCTGCCACAAAGCGCAGCGGCCAGCTTTCCTCCGTGAGAGCACGGCCCCACAGCTCGCGATCACCATCCTCGCGGTCGATGATCTGACGGCGTTGTTCGGCATCCGCTTGGTTGTACAAGTTGGCCAGTTGCCCGCGTTGGGTGTCATCGCCAAGTCGCTGAAGTCCAATTCGCGCCAGGATCTGCTCGCCCAGTTCGTTACGCTGCACCACTTCGCCCAGCCAAGAGCGAACCTGATTGATCAGATCGGTCTGCTTGAGCTTGGCCAGCAGGGTCGTCAGCTTGACCAGCGCTCGCAGCGCTTCACTGCGCACCTCACTGGCTTCATCCGACAGACCCGCATGCAGGGCGGCCAGCGAATCGGCATCGCTGCGGGTTCCAAGCGCCCGCATGGCACTGCGCCGCACGCTCGCCACTTTGTCCTTCGCAAGTCGCAACAGCAGCGTCTCGGCCTGCGCTGAGCTGTCTTCGCTGAGCACTCCCGCTGCATCCGAGCGAAGTGCGAAGTCGTCGTCATCACTCGCCAGCCGTGCCCAGGTCAGGCTTTGGTCGGACAGCGACGTTGGCTCGCGGGCGGCAATATCGACAATCGCAATCGCCGCTTGATGCCGTAGCTCTCGCGACGGACCAACCGTCAAAATGTTCATCAGCAAGCGCACATCCGTTGCCTCACCCGACAGAGCCAAGCCTTCCATGGCGATCTGTCGCGAAGCCAGGGTTGCCCCCGTCGTACCCGCCACCTTTCGAAACAGCTCCAGTCCCACCGGGTTTTCCGGGGTCGTGAGCAGCCGGGCCGCAAACAGCTGTTCTGACCCCGGTTGCGTCGCGATCTCGGCCAGGAAGCGTCGGCCTTCCTCGTCGTGCACTGCGGCCAGCCGGGCCGCTGCGAGCAGCTTGTGCTCATGTCGCCCCGGGCGAATCAGCCGCTGACGGAGCAGCGCCTTGGCCTGATCGTCGCCACCGCGAGCCAATCGACCGAGTAGCCGCACCGCCTGTTCCTCGGGCAGGCCCGGTCTCATCGCCACTTGCAGCAGCACTTCGACGGCTTTGGGATTTCCTTGCTCGCTTAGCCAGTACGCAGCTTTTTGTCGCACCGCCGAGTCCGCGCTATCGAGCGCTTCTAGGAGCAGCTTCTGGCCTCGTGGATCGCCGAGCTGCTGAAGGGCTGCGGCGACAGCGATCTGCAAGTTGGGCGTCGACTTCTTTTCGCTCATGACCGCCAACACCGAAATCGCTTGCCGGTCGCCGAGTTCTCCGAGCGCCGCCGCTGCTTGTGCCGCAATCTCGGTGTTTGGGTCGGATAGCAGTGGCAATAGCTGTGGTCGCAGGCTCAGATCATGGGTCCAGCCCAGCTCGCTCAGCACCGAGGCCCGCAGCTCGGGACTCGGATCGCGCAGCTCGCCGACCAGAAACTCCGTCGCCCGCGCCCGTGCCTCGGCAAGCTCATTCGGGAGCAGTCGAATCTGTTCCGGATTGCGTCGAGCCGACAGATAGCGGTTGCCCACATACAGTCCGCCGCTCGCCAGCACCAGCACCGCCGTCGCTGCAATGACCGAGTGTAGGAAGACCTTCTTTTTGGCTTCGTGGGACAGCCCTCGGAAGCCACTTTGCACCAGCCGGGCTGCGTCTTTGCCGAGGACCACTCGTTCGCCCCGCTGGATCAGCAGCAGATCGATTTCCTTGCCCAGCTCGGCGACGACTTCTTTCATCGACTGGAAACGCTGCTCTCGGGACTTCGACAGTAGCCTCATGACCAGCGTTTCCAGCGCTTTGGTCAGTTTCAACCGAGGGTTCTTGCTCAGCAGCGGCGGAGGCGGGGCCGTGACATGCTTGAACATCAGGCTCGTTGGCGTCGTGCCATCGAAGGGAAGCTGCCCGGTCAGCATTTCGTACAAAATGCAGCCGAGTGCGTACTGGTCCGCTCGCGCATCGACGTCAGCGGCGCAGGCCTGCTCTGGCGACATATACAGCGGCGTGCCCACTACCGAGCCAACCTCGGTGAGCCGACCGCTACCGCTATAACTGTGATCACCTGTGTCGGTTTGCTTTTGCGCCGTCAGTACCTCTATCTGTTCTTTTTTCAGCGTCTGGTTGGCGCGCAGGGCAATGCCAAAGTCGACGATTTTCACAAAGTCCTTCTGGCCGGTCTGCTCGACGAGAAAGATGTTCTCGGGCTTCAGGTCTCGGTGTACGACGCCAAGGTCGTGGACGGCTTGTAGGCCGGTGGCAATTTGTTGGGCGATTTTGCAGGCGCGCAGCGGCTCCATCGGGCCTTCCGAAATCGCACGGGCCAGCGTCGGTCCACTGAGAAGCTCCATCACCAGATAGGATCTTCCGTCCG
>CALLYL010000673.1 GCA_937859535.1 uncultured Myxococcales bacterium | reverse complement strand
TGGTCCCGAGCCGATGACAAAAACCTCGGTGCGAATGTTCTGCATGAAGAATCCCCTGTTGAGCGTGTAGCGGCCCGCGTGGGACCACGAGATGAGTTTAGTAACGGTAACGGATCACGAACTCGGCGAAAAACACATCTGGCCGCAGCGTGACCTGTCCGAAGGTGCCACCGTCGCGGGTTTCGATGCTTTGGGCGGGCGACAGGTTGAGGGCGTTGAACATCATCACGATCACATCCAGGTTCACGCCGGTCAGCTTCTTGAGCCCATACGCCACCTGGATATCGAGATTGAAGGTATCGGGCAGATTGAACGCCGCCCACGTCGTCGGATCGTTGACCCGCGTGCCGGTCGAGCTACCGCGTGGCGAGCGGTACAGCGTAAATGACTGATCCTCGGGGCTGCGGAACACCTTCCACAGAGGCAGGCCGGTGTAGTACTGGAGCCGCCCGCCGATGGTCAGGCCAAAGTCGAAGCTGTAGTCCACGAGCGCCTTCAGGTAGTGCCGATACGCGCCCGAGATCGGACCGTTATAGAGCGGATTCAGGCGCGGGTTTGAGCCAAAGCCGTTCGACTCAAAGAAGTCATTCACGGTGCCGTTCAGGAACGCGAGCGTGTACGACGCCATGATGTCCCAGTTGCCGGGGTTGCCACGGACCCACAGATCCACTCCGTGATAGGTGCGCTCGGCCTCGCTCGGGGTGCTGGCGACAAACAGGCGCTGCCGTTCGCCGTTGGCGTAGCCGACGATGCGCGTACCGGCGGGATCCCAGATCTGATTGACCTCTTCGTTGATCCACAGATGGCCGTAGTGCCGGAAAGTGTAGTCAAGCCCGACCACCGCCTCATCGAGGATCTGGCGATGAATGCCCGCCGAGACTTCGTCCACATTCGGAGGCGTCAGGTTGACATCGGTGGCAAAGCGCTGCGTGCCCTGGCCTCCCGAGCGCCGCACTTCGTCAAAGCGCTGCGTCGCCGGGTTCCAGCGGCTGAGGATCGACGACTGGGTGGGGTTGGTGTAGTCCGCGATGCCCGCGTTGCCGAGGTCGTTGTGCCGTCCGTAGTGCGCCTTCACCAGCGTGGTGTGGTCATGGAGCAGGTCATAGACAAACGACAGTCGCGGCCCGAAGCCCACCAGCGTCTGGATGCGGTTGCCGCTCGTGTCAAACAGGTAGCCGGTATCGACCCGCAGGCCCGGCACGATGGTCAGCCACTTGCCGATGGTGTAGCGATCTTGGATAAACAGCCCGGCGTTGATCGCCTGCGACTTGGTCGGATAGCCCGCCCCAGCCTGACCGTCTACGCCCTGGCTTTCGGGGAATGCCTCGACTTGGTTGCAGCTTGAAAACGTGCGCGGGTCTTGCGGGTCACACGGCAGTCCCGCCACGCTGTCGAGGTACCGCACACCGCCGGGCACGCCGACACGGTGCGCGTAGTTCATGTACGAAAACTGAAAGCCCGCTTTGATGTTGTGGGTGCCGCCAAGTCCTCGGGCGCTGTACAGGAGCGTCGGCGCAAACTGGAGGTTCCACTTTCCCTGCTCATCCCACGGACGGTTGCCGTTTAGGTACACAAAGTTGTTGGTGGCCGCGTCAGAGGTCGACAGCACATGGCTCGGGGTGCTGCGATCGGCCTGACCAGCGACCTTGTGCAGCGTGTCTTCGAGCCAGCTCTTGTAGGACACGCCGGTCTGGAGCTGAAACAAGAGCTTGTCGGTGACGAGCGAGTCGACGAGCAGACCGACCCAGTGACCACCGCGCTGTACCCGCCGCTCGGCCTCGGGGGCCAAAGTGTTTGGGTCAATCCCGCGCAGCGCCGACGAAGTCGAGGCATTGACGATGTCGTTAAAGTCGGTGCTGTACGACAGCGTGACGCGAGTCTTCTTGGTCGCCTGCCAGGTCAGCTTGACCCGCCCGAGATACAGGATCTGGTCCTGATAGCGGTCGTACGGAGAGCCGATCCCGTAAAACGGCTGCTCGCTGATCGAGGTGGTGATGCGGTTGAAGCTCGCCTGAAAGCTCGTCCAAAACCACAGCCGGTCCTTGACGATCGGCCCGCCGAAGTTCACCGCCCCCGAGTAGTACGAGCGGTCCGGAATCGGGCGATCGTCGTACAAAAGCGCGGTGTTCTGAATCGGCCCTCGGGTCGGATAACGGGTCAGCGCGGCGGTAAACGGCGGCTGAATGATCGCGGTCGCATCGAACGTGAAGTTGTTGCCACCTGAGCGGGTGACCATGTTCTGGACCAAGCCGAGCGAGTTGTATTCAGCGTCCATCGCCCCGACCGCAATCACAAACTGATCGACCGAGTCGGAGTTGATAAGCGCCGAGCTGGAGCCAAAGGCACCGAGCGTGATGTCGGTCACTTCCAAGCCATCGACGAAGTAGCGGTTGAAGCGACCGAGGCCACCGCGCACCGAGACTTTGTCCGATCCCGAGGTCACACCCGCCGTGAACTGAGCGATCGCTTTTTCCTGGCGAAACGTGGGAGCGCGGGTGAGCTGCTGGTTGTTCACCGGCGTCACTGCCGCCGCGCTCTCGGTGTTGAGGATGGGGTTTACCTTCTCGATGATCTTGGTGGTCTGCTGGGTCACCTCGCCACCGCCCAGCTCCAACTCGATGTCGACCGAGCTGCGCTGGCCCGCGTTGACGCGAATCCCGACCTGTTTGATCGGTGCAAAGCCCTCCATCGAGATCTGGAGTTCGTACACTCCGGGCGGCAGGTTGACGAAGCTGTAGCTGCCGTCGTCGTTGGTGATGACCTGCTGTGCCCCACCAATGAGCTGTTTGCTGGCAGCCGAGATCGGGACGCTTGCCAGGCCATCCTTGGTGCCTTTGATGGTCACAAAGCCGCCGATGCTGCCGCCTAGCTCGCCGACCGCACTGGCTCGCTGCCCAACGGACAGCAGCAGACAAAAGATCACCAAGCAGAAGAAGAACCGCGACGGCACAGGCCGGGCGGAGGAGCGTAGATTGAGCATGCGCGTTCTCATGGCTAGCCGAGTGGTGGCGGCAGTGTAGTTGGGGCACCTCCGGCGGTAAAACGAAAAAGTAACTTTGGCTCTGCGCGATGCCGACCTACGATGAGCCCGAGTCCACGTCACCAAGGAGAGTTCCTATGGACCTTGTGCGCACGCGAACCTTGCTTCGACTTAGCCCCTTGACCCTACTGCTACTCTTACCAGTCTGTGATCGCACCCCGGAGGCACCGCCTCCCGATGGCATGCCAGCCGTTTGCGCAGAGGTGCTGCCGGCCCCACCCAGTGGTCAGCGCTGCACCGCCACAGCCAGCCCAAGCGGCAGCAAGAGCATCTTGCTCACCGGAACGCTGCTACTGCCCGATTCAACGCTCAAGAACGGCCAAGTCCTGATTGACTCGACCGGCAAGATTGCCTGTGTATCCTGCGACTGCTCTGGCCACACCGAGGCCGCTGCCGCCGCCCAGATCACCTGTCCCGATGGCGTGATTTCGCCGGGACTCATCAACGCCCACGATCACATCACCTACACCAAGGCCGAGCCGGGCACCCACCCGACCAATCGCTACAACCATCGGCACGAGTGGCGAATTGGCGTCAGCGGTGATCCCAAGCGACCCAAGATCCCGGTCGCGGGTAACAACAACACCTCGGCGATTCAGTGGGGAGAGCTGCGGCAGGTGATGGCGGGCACGACCTCGCTCGTGGGCTCCGGATCGGCCAAGGGCTTGCTGCGCAACCTCGACACCAACGTCCAAGAGGGCCTGACCGAAAAGCCGATCGACTACGACACCTTCCCGCTCAATGACACGGGTGGCGAGCGGCTGACCTCGGGCTGCGGCTATCCGTCGATTCACAAGGCGAGTGCGCTGACCGCCATCGATGCCTACGGACCGCACATCAGCGAAGGCATCAATGACGAGGCGCGCAACGAGTTCCTGTGTACCAGCTCGACCCTCTACGGGGGCCAGCGCCTGGTCGAGGACAAGACCGCCATCATCCACGCCATCGGCCTGACCGCCCAGGATGCCTGGCTGGCTTCGGCTCGCGGGGCTTCGGTGATCTGGTCGCCGCGCAGCAACATCTCGCTGTACGGACACACCGCCCAGACCCCGCTCCTCGCCAAAGTGGGCGTCTCGATCGCGCTCGGCACCGACTGGACCGCCTCGGGCTCGATGAACATCCTGCGCGAATTGCAGTGCGCTGCCGATCTCAACGAAAAGCAGTACGGCAACTTCTTCACCGACCGCGACCTGTGGCAGATGGCGACGTTTAACGCCGCGCTGGCCACGGCTACCAATGATGTCCTCGGTCAGCTCCAAGTGGGCCTGGTCGGCGACGTCTCGATCTTCATCGGCACCGCCGACCGCAAAGAGCACAAGGCCGTGGTTCGCGCCGGAGTCGAGGACGTTGCGCTCGTGCTGCGCGGTGGCATCCCGATGTACGGCGATGCAGCGGTGCTCGAAGCGCTGGGAGCCGACGATGCGGGCAAGTGCGAGACGCTCGATGTCTGCTCGGTTCCAAAGCGCCTCTGCACCGAGCGTGAGACAGGCAAGAAGCTCGCCGACCTGGAAACCGCTGCCGGCAAGCCGATCTACCAGCTCTTCGCCTGCGGGGTGCCGCCCAAAGAGCCGACCTGCGTGCCGTTCCGCGACAACGAGTTCACCGGCATGAGCGCCGCCGACGATCCCGATGGTGATGGCATCAAGGGCGCTGCCGACAACTGCCCGACCGTGTTCAACCCGATTCGCCCGATGGACCGTGGTGCCCAGCCCGACACCGATGGCGATGGCTTCGGCGACGCCTGTGACCCTTGTCCACTCGACAGCAACCATGCCATGTGTCGCAAGCCCGACTTAAACGACGAAGACGGCGACGGCATCAACAACGCCATCGACAACTGCTCGACCATCGCCAACGCCAACCAGAAGGACACCGACATGGACGGCCAGGGCGATGTCTGCGACGCCTGCCCAACCTTTGCCAACCCGGCGGGTGCGGCGTGCGAGTTCTCGGTCAAAGACCTCCGCGACCCGGCCCGTGGTCTGCGTCCGCCGCTCGGCACCAAGGTCACGATCAAGAACCTGCTGATCGTCGGCCTGCGCAGCGTCAAGAGCTTCGGCTTCCACGCTCGCGATGTCGGCACCGACCTGCCCTACTCCGGCATCTTGGTGTTCCAGGGCGGAACCAAGGCCCCCGCAGCCACTGACGGCACCCCGCTGCAAGTCGGCCACATCGTGACCGTCACCGGCAACTTCACCGTCTTTAGCGAGCAGGACGAAGTCGACACCGTGACCAGCGTCGTCATCACCGGCATGGACGCGGCGGCAGCAGCGCTCGTCACCGACGTCAAGACCCGTGACCTGACCGGAGGCATGCAGTCCGCCGCCGAGCGACTCGAAAACCTGCTGTGCCGAGTCAAGACCGTCACCGCTCGCGCCAC
>CALLYL010000672.1 GCA_937859535.1 uncultured Myxococcales bacterium | reverse complement strand
CACGTCGACATCGGGACACTCCACTTGGATGCTCACGCCAGAGCCACCGAGCGCCAGCGGGTTCTGTGACTTACCGCCCATGAACTCGGGGAATTCGTCGCAGAGCATGACGACGCCGCCATTCACGATCAGCGTTGCATGCATCACCCGCTTGCCATCCTGGGCGTGGTGTAGGTCTCGAACGTCTGCGGCAAACGCCTTCTTATAGAACTCAATCGCTGCGGTGGCATCAGACAGCGTTAGGTAGGGAATGATTGGACCGTACGGGAAGGGCTGGTTGTTCTGCTCGCTAGTGGTGGTCGACATGTCGGACTCCTTTTGCCGCGCACCATCCCTTATCCCCACAAGACCTGTCAACCGGCTCCCTACGTATCCCTTCCGCGAGCAGCGGCCAGCCGGAATGCCTACAGTTCATCGCAAGCAAACGGCAGGACGTCGCGAATGTGAGGCGCATCGAGCAGCAGCATCAACAGTCGATCAATGCCGAGTGCGACCCCGCCCGAAGGCGGCATGCCTTCTGCAAGAGCGATCAAAAAACGCTCATCCATCGGATACTCGGGCAGACCGCGACGGTGACGCTCATCTTGGTCATGGACCAGGCGCTGCCGCTGTTCGAGGGGATCGCACAGCTCGCCAAAGCCGTTGCACAGCTCAAGGCCCGCCACATAGGCTTCGAAGCGCTCGACCACTTCCGGTGAGCCGGGCTTGCGACGAGCCAGCGCACACAGCGGGCTAGGCCAGTCGTACAAAAGCAGCGGCCGCAGCACGCCATCGTGATTGGGCAGACCCAGCTTTGGTTCGACATGGTCAAGGAAGACAGAGAAGAACAAGTCATCCCAGGCCCAAAACGGCTCGCCGTGGGCATCAATCAGGGTGGGATGCGGCACGCGATGGCCGCCCTGCTCAAGCTTCTGCGCCAGCTCGCGGCTTGTCTCATCACCGCGAATGTCGAGCCCGGCATGTTGACGGACGGCCTCGCGCACGGTCTGCTCGGGCCACGGCAGCGATAGATCGATGCTCTGCGCCGAACCCGATGACCCCCGACCGCCGCGCACAAAACGTGGGCTGCCATGTAGCTCGGTCGCGAGCTGCGCTGACAGTGCCGCCACATCGGTAGCCACCGAGCGCCAGTCTTCAAAGGCCCGATACCACTCGAGCATGGTGAACTCGGGATTGTGATGAGGCCCCGCCTCACCAGCCCGAAACACCTTGCCCAAACTGTAGATGCGCCGCAGTCCCGAGACCAGCAGCCGCTTGAGCTGATACTCGGGCGACGTAATCAAGTAGCGTGGTGGTCCGGCCGAGCAGGCATCCGACACAGAAAACCCTTGCAGATGCAGTTCCAGACCCGGGGACGGAACCATCAGCGGCGCTTCGATTTCCAGAAAGCCCTGTTCGGCAAAGTACCGCCGAATCGCAGACAGCACCCTGCCCCGCTCCACCAGCAGTGCGCGACGTCGATCACGGTTGAGGCGAAAGTAGTCGCCACCAGGCGAAGGAAAGGGCTGCCCGGTACCTGGCGGACGAGCTAGCAGCACCGCTGCCACCGCCACGTCGTTCGGATTCGTGTCTTGGGAACGCGACACGACCAGCTCGACGAAGTCGGCGGGACGCAACGACGACACCGCACAGCCCACCGCGAGACGCCACAGCTTCTGGCCGTCATCGACCCGCAACAAATCCGGCGAGACCTCGATGAGACGTCCGGTAATCCGCTCGGTCATACCGTCGCTCAGTCGAGTCCTAGGTGTTGCGAGACAGTTAGCCGCGAATGCGTTCGATGTAGCTGCCTTCACGCGTGTCGATGCGAAGCAGGTCACCTTCGTTGATGAACAAGGGCACGTTGATGGTCGCGCCGGTTTCGAGGGTGGCGGGCTTGGTGACGTTGTTGGCGGTGTCGCCTTTGACGCCCGGCTCGGAGTGGGTCACGCGTAGCTCGACGAAGTTCGCCAGCGTGACCGAGATGACACGACCGTTGTAGAAGGTCAGTGTCACTTCCGTGTTTTCCTTCATGAACTGCCAGTCGTCACTCACCGTAGAGGCAGGTACGCTGACCTGCTCGTAGGTCTTCACGTCCATAAACACGAACGAATCATCGCCCTCTTTGTAGAGGAAGGTCGAGGTCTTGTCCTCGACATCGGCGCCTTCCATCTTCTCGCCCGAGCGAATGTTGCGCTCGATCACGCCGCCGGTGAGCAGGTTCTTCATCTTGGTGCGGGTGAAGGCCTGTCCCTTGCCAGGCTTGACGAACTGCGCCTCGACAACGATGTAAGGAGCGCCATCGACCATGATCTTCAGACCCTTGCGCAGGTCCGACGTATCGTACGTGTAAGCCATGTTTGCCTCGAAATGAAACGCGTCAGCAGGAACCGGGAACCTTAGTGTGCTTCCCGAGCGCGGGTTCTTTTACTGCGCATGCCGCCAGTCCGTCAACCATGGAAACTTCATCCCGCCGAGTTCGTTCCAAGGCCGGTGTCCGGCGCGCTGCAAGTTGACAAAGTCGTGCACAAGCCGGGTCTTGCAGCACTTTGACTTTTCAAAGTCGTGCGCAGGCCGACTTGTGCACCACTTTGTTTTTGCAAAGTCCTACCCCAACCCGGTTTCTGCCGCACTTTGTCTTTTCAAAGTCGTGCGCAGGCCCACTCTTGCAGCACTTTGACTTTTCAAAGTCGTGCGCAGGCCGACTTGTGCACCACTTTGACTTTTCAAAGCCCTGCCAAACCCGGTTTGTGCACCACTTTGTCAACTTGCAGCGCGAATTTGGTCCGCTGTGGCCGCTCTTGTCAGCGTGGAAGCTCTCTTGCTACCGTGCCGAGGTTGCCTTGGGGTCATCCAAGCAGCAAACCAACCACAGGAGAACGGTGATGAAGAAGATTTCGGCTCTGCTCGGTCTGGGAATTTCGCTGTGTGCGCTGACGGCAGACGCGGCGGTGACGGTTCGTTACTACAACCGCGACTCGCAGAAGCACACCTTCGAAGCGACCTGTAGCGGCAGCAAGTACACGGTATCGTTTGATGGCAGCACGACGTCGTCTGTGACGATCCAGGGCTCGGCACCTTGCCACGTCGGTGGCGTCACCCTCAAGGGCGGCGAAAACATCGAGTTGAAGGACGGCAAGATCATCGTCAAGTAAGCTTCACCCTCTGCACTCCGGGGAAACACATGCGTACTCGTGCTGCTGTTGCGTACAAGGCGGGTCAGCCGCTGGTGATTGAGGACGTCGAGCTAGCCGGTCCCAAAGCGGGCGAGGTGCTGGTCGAGATCAAAGCCACCGGTGTCTGCCACACCGATGAGTTCACCCGCTCGGGTGCCGATCCCGAGGGGCTGTTCCCGGTCATCTTCGGCCACGAAGGCGCGGGCATCGTCCTGGAAGTCGGCCCCGGCGTGACGACGCTAAAGCCCGGCGACCACGTCATCCCGCTATATACCCCGGAGTGCCGTACCTGTAAGTCGTGCCTGTCGCGCAAGACCAACCTCTGCACCGCCATTCGTGCGACGCAGGGCAAGGGACTCATGCCCGATGGCACCAGCCGGTTTTCCATCAAGGGCCAGCCGATTCACCACTACATGGGCTGCTCGACGTTCGCCAACCACACGGTGCTGCCGGAGATTGCGCTGTGTAAGGTTCGCCCCGACGCGCCGTTTGACAAGATTTGCTACCTCGGCTGCGGCGTCACCACCGGCATTGGCGCGGTGCTGTTCACTGCCAAAGTCGAAGCGGGGGCAAACGTCGTCGTCTTTGGACTTGGCGGCATCGGGCTCAACGTCATTCAGGGTGCGCGAATGGTGGGCGCGGACAAAATCATCGGCGTCGACATCAATCCGGCGCGTGAAGCCATGGCGCGAAGGTTTGGACTGACCCACTTTGTGAATCCTCACACCGTAAGCGGAGACTTGGTCGCGCACCTTATGGAACTCACCGGCGGTGGCGCGGATTACAGCTTCGAGTGCGTCGGCAACGTCCAGCTTATGCGGCAAGCACTGGAGTGCTGCCATCGGGGCTGGGGCGTGTCCGTGATCATCGGGGTCGCGGGTGCGGGTCAGGAAATCTCGACGCGACCGTTCCAGCTTGTCACGGGCCGGGTCTGGAAGGGCTCGGCGTTTGGCGGCGCGCGCGGTCGCACCGATGTCCCCCGACTGGTCGACTGGTACATGGACAAGAAGATCGAGATCGACCCAATGATCACCCACAAGCTGCCGCTCGAGCGCATCAACGAAGCGTTCGATCTGATGCACGCGGGAACGTCGATTCGCACGGTGGTCGAGTTCTGATGAGCGATGGCATCACCACCCGCAGCGAGCAAAAGTGCTTCGGCGGGATGCAGGGCTTCTACGAACACCGGAGCCGCGAGTGCGCCGGGCCAATGCGTTTTGCGGTCTATTTGCCGCCGGGTGCCAGCCGGTCGTCCGCAGTTCCGGCGCTGTACTACCTGGCGGGACTCACTTGTACGGAAGAGACGTTCGTCATCAAAGCCGGGGCGCAGCGGCTGGCAGCAGAGCTGGGGTTGGCCCTGGTCACGTGCGATACCAGTCCTCGGTCTGCGCGCTATCCCGGAGATGATGAGCGCTGGGACTTTGGCCAAGGTGCCAGCTTTTATGTCGATGCCACTGAGGCTCCGTGGTCCGCGACCTACCGCATGCGCAGCTACGTCGTTTCCGAGCTACCCACCGTCATCGAGGCAAACTTTCCGGTTGCGACCGATCGCAGGGGCGTGTTCGGACACTCGATGGGCGGTCATGGCGCGCTGACCTTGGCGCTGGCAAACCCCGGTGTGTTCCAGAGCTGCTCGGCCCTGGCCCCGATCTGCGCGCCCAGCGAAGTCCCCTGGGGAGAACTGGCACTTGGCCGATACCTGGGAAACGATCGTGCCGCGTGGCGAACCTTCGACGCGTGTGCGCTGCTCGCGGACGGACATCGCTTTGCCGGGGAGCTGCTGGTCGATCAAGGAACCGCCGATAAGTTCCTCGAACGCGAGCTACGACCGGAACGACTGCACACGGCCTGCGCACAGGCCGGACAAGCTCTGAGGCTCCGCCTACACGACGGCTATGACCACAGCTACTACTTCATCGCGACGATGATCGAAGAACACCTGCGCCACCATGCGCGAGCGCTGCGTGAGCCAGCGATTGTGACCAAACCCAGTCTGCTAGCTACTTGAAGCGCGGTCGATACTTGGCGACGGACTGATACTGATCGGGCCAGCTCATCAGATGGCCCTGATCGGCTGCCGCGTGACGGGTCCAGTAGGGATCAAATAGGTGCGCCCTCGCGAGCAGCGCCAAGTCCGCCCGACCCGCCGCGATGATGCTGTTGACGTCGGAATAGGACGAGATGTTGCCGACCGCCATCGTGGCGATGCCGACCTGGAGTCGAATCTCCTCGGAAAACGGGGTCTGATAGAGCCGACCGTAGGAGGGGCGACCCTCTTGCGCAGTACCACCGGACGAAACATCGACGATGTCGATGCCCGTGAGCTTGAGCATGCGCGCCACTTCGACCGCATCGCCAGGTAACAGTCCGCCCGGTGCCCAGTCATGCGCCGAGATTCGTACCGAGATCGGCTTTTCCTCCGGCCACGCCGCCCGCACCGCCGAAACCACCTCGAGCGGGAAGCGCATCCGGTTGGCCAGCGCCCCGCCGTACTCATCGTTGCGAAGGTTACTGAGCGGCGAGATAAAGCTCGATAGTAGATACCCGTGCGCCATGTGCAGCTCGAGCAAATCAAAGCCCGCCTCATGGGCCATTTCTGTTGCCGCAACAAAGTCCGCGATGAGATCCGACATATCCCGACGCGACATCTCTCGCGGGATCTGGCTGTGCTCATCCCAAGGAATCGCCGATGGACCGATGATCGGCCAGGCTTCGTGGTCGGGAAGCGGCTGATCGCCTTTCCAGGGCAGAGCGCATGCGGCCTTGCGTCCGGCGTGCGCAAGCTGAACC
>CALLYL010000671.1 GCA_937859535.1 uncultured Myxococcales bacterium | reverse complement strand
GCCAGTAGCCAATCAGCCAGGTGACAAGTCCGAGCACCACCGTCCACCCCATCGCCTGGCTGAGCCGATCATTTCGTGCCGCCCGCAGCCACCACGCTCCCACCGCAGCTCCGGTCAGGGTGTAAGCCAGCCACGGCAGCAGCGGAAATTGCCCGAGCGGATGGGCTCCCGGCCATAGATAGGCGACGAGTGGCCCCGGACCACTTGGCGAACCCAGCTTTTGCAACGTCGGCGTAATCCCCGCCAATAGCAGCGCCAGCAAGATCGGGCTCCACGGCACTCGCCGATCTTCCAGGTCTTTGGGCGAAGCGATATACGCCGTCACCATCAGCGACAGCCCTATGCACTGGAGCACGTCGACCTTGAGCATCGACCCCGCGTCCTTGGTCTGACCGCCCCCGAGCAGCCACTCGGCGATGCGGAAGCCGTAGCCGATCAGAAAGACCTCCAGGCCGCGCCAAAAGGCCCCGAGTCGCGCCTCCGCAATCGGCACATTGCGACGGACATCGCTGGCAAAGCGCATCGCCAGCGACACCCCCGCCAAAAACAAAAACATCCGCGCCGGCAGCCCGCCGAGCTTGAGCCTCGCCCAAATCCACCACGTGCCCTGACGGTACGGCTCAGCCGTCCAGGCATCGTAGGCGTGGGTCTGGATCATCAGGATGCAGGCCAGGCCACGGAACCAGTCGATAAATCCAAATCGTTGCGAAGGCACGCTGCGGGAACCTCAGAACTTTTTCTGCCGCGACTTATCGATATTCCCACACTAGCCCGCTGTTTCAGAAGCAGCGACGGGCAGTTTTACCACTGAGACAAAGTTGCTCGACTTCCACAGCCCGTCATACAGCGTGCGCATCGCGTGATAGTTCCACAGCTTCAGCCGATGTCCCGGCACCGCGCCCGCCGCTACTTCAACGGCGCCGAAAGTGCCATCGGACCCGATCGTGACCGAGATCGTGCCATCGCCAAAGCGGGTGCCCTCTTCATCCACCGTGAGCGTGTGCTCGACGCCATCGATGCGACCGACCATCCGGCCCGGCGTCACCACAAAGCCGTCTTGGTGATGTGCCGCTTGATAGCTCACCGCCGAGGAAAAGAAGCGCGGCTTGAGCTTGTACGGCCCGCCCCACTCGGGACAGAAGATGTCGCAGTTGCCGCACTCGTTGCAAGCGTCGGCAAAGTTGGCGATCTGGACGTTTTCCCGCAGAGCGAAGGTGCCAGCGGGCTCGCGAGTAAGCCTGCCGTCGCCACCGACCACCAAGTCACTGAGCTGGAAGGCCTCGACCTCCGGGGTCGTGATCGCGAAGTTGGCGTCGTTTGGACAGACCGCGATGCACTTGTCGCAGCTTAGACAGTCGAACAACCACAGCTTGCTGTCGACCCGACGCGGTGTGCCGCTGTTCTTGGCGAACGCATAGCGCGGATCAACCACCACCTTGGCGGCGTAATCGGTCAGGCACTTGGCCATGCCGCCGTTCTTTTCGACCAGCTCGGCCAGCGTGGTGGCCCCGGCCTCCGCAAACTTGGCAGGAATCGCATCCAGGTACTTGGCCATCCGCCCATAGCCGCCCGGTCGCAACAAATCGGTACAGACCGTGACCGGCAGAAGCCCACACGCCACCACCTCGGAGCAGTTCTTTTGGTCGATTCCTCCCGAAAACGAGATCGGAATCCGTCCACCCGTCGCTTCGGCAAAGCGCGCCGCCAGCGAGATCGCCAGCACATGCAGCGGCTGCCCCGACAGGTACATCAGCTCTTCGCTCTGCGGAAAGAACTGCTTGTGATTTTTCACCACCAGCGTATTCGAGAACTTCACGCCCAGTCGGCAGCCCGACCGCGCCGCCGCCGTTTCCAGCCGCGCAATCATCGCCAGCGCATCGTCCCATGTGAGGTCGCTATCGAACGAGTGCCGCGACAGCCGCAGGTCTTTGTAGCCGAGCCGATGGCACAGCAAGTCCTCGACCTGTTCATAACCGTAGAGCGTCGGGTTGAGCTTGACCACGACGTGCATCTGATGGCGCGCAAACAGGTGCTCGACGATGCGCTCGATCTCATCGGGAGGACAGCCGTGGAACGTCGACAGCGTGACGCAGCCTGACAGCTCGGCGGGGATTTCGTCCGGAAGCGCAGCTCGCAGCTCACCTGGCAGTTCGTTGCGCAGCATGTCGAGCAGCGGCGAGGCATCGCGCATCATGTCCAGCCACGACGCCACCTGCGGGCTCTTGATCCCATCAAGCGAGTAGCCCACCGAGATATCAAACAGGGTATCGAGTTCGTCTGGGCGCAGTCGCTGAGGGTTCAGCTTTTGCAGCGCATGCACCAGCAGCCAGCCCTTGGCGTACTCGGTGAGCGATTCTTCGAGCCGCAGCTCTTGGGACCACTCGACGTTATAGCCGACGTTTTCGACGTCGATGCAGGGACGTGGAATGTGCAGCGTGTCGTTGACCTGGACCGTCTTTAGCTCCATCACCCGCGCCCCGCCCAGCCACGACAGCACCAGGTTCTGGGCAAGCTGGGTGTGCGGTCCCGCCGCCGGGCCAATCGGACTCGCTGCCCGTCGTCCGTGGAGCGACACCGACAGATCCACCGCCGAGCCGCGATACAAGCGATGCGGGGGCAGATCAAAAATCGGCCCGTTTTGGCGACTCTCATGGCACAGGCGCGCAAGCAGGTGGGATAGCGGCTGAGGAACCAAGTGCATTGAGAGGAAATCCCTCAAAGCGACGCCGCGAGGCAAGCAAAATAGACTAGGACGGAGGTGGTTCCATGAGCGGCGGAAACACCAGTTGCGCGGCCGCTGCCACTGCGAGGGCGGGGTCTTGCTGGTACTGAGCCAGGCGCTCCCGACGGGCCGTTGTGAAACCTTGACCCTTCACCGCTGCCGCTTGCAGCGCCCGCACCCCGAGCAGCCGCAGCGCTTCGTGACGACTTGCGCCGAGCCGTAGCTCCACCGCCTCTAGGTCATCGCCGGGCATCGCTTGCACCGCGTCCGCAGCCGCCGCGATCGACTCCAGGTGCAAACCGCCCGAGTCCGCGAGTCGCCCCAAGATCGTCGGCAGCTCTTCCGGCAAGGCCAGCTTCGCGGTCGCCCGCAACAGCAGCGTCGTCAGCGCCGGATCAACCGATAGCACCTTGCACGTCGCGGCCCCGAGCACCTGCAAAAGTTGGCTCTTGCGATCAAAGGCCTCACCAAGCCGCTCGACCACGATCGCCAGCGCCCGTCGATTGGGCAGCGCCTTGGTAAGCTGCACCTCGAACGCCGAGGCATCAGCAGGCACCGCACGTGACAGCACCGCCTGCATCGCGGCCTGCACCTCGTCGTAGTAGCGCGAGTCGAGCCGAGCCAGACACGCCGCCAAAAATCTCCGTCCGTGATCACGCAATGGCAGCGTCGGCGCTTTGAGCAGCAGCTCGCGTCGTGCTTCCGGCTCGGGCCGATTCAGCACCAGCGTCAGCACCTGCGCCAGCTTGGCATCGCTTGCTACCGTCAGACGTTCCGCCGGAATGTCGCCAATCCGGGTCGCCAAGATGAAATCAGGCCCGGTCGCCGCCCGCTCCAGAATCTGCCAGGTCTGTTCCCGATGCAGGTGATCCCACAGCGCTCGGCACAACGCGATGCGGATGTCGCGATGCAGCTCGGGCCGATCGAGCGCAATCAGCAGCAGATACGCATCGTCGCTGCGCAGCTCACCCAGGAGCCGCACCACTTCCTTGGCCACGGTCACTTTCTTGAGCGATACGCCGCGCAGGATCTCCACCGCTTGCGCCGCTGGCATGTCAGCCAGCACCGCTCGCAGCCCATAGATCGCAAACCGCGCCCGCTGGTCCTCCAGACACCCAAGGAGCTTTGGTACGCCCTGCCCGGCATCGAGCCGCGCCAAGGTCCGCACCGCCCGCTCACTCACCGCCGCCCGCACGTCGTCACACAGCGCGATCAGCGCCTCGCAGGAGGTATAGGGCAATCGGTACAGTCGATCCATCGCCCACAGCACCGTCGGCGTGTCGCGGTCATCATCGCCATATAGTCCGCGCAGGGTGTGCGTAAACAGCCGCTGCTGCTCGGGATTCCAGCGAAAGAAACCATCGTGGAATGGCAGCACCCAGCGCGTCTTGCCCGTCGCAAACCGCCCGGTCACCACTTCTCCAGCCAGATACGGTGTCAGCAGGTCTTGCCGCTTCTTGTGCAGATACGTCCACACCATCGTCACGCAGATGAAGCTGCGGTCGCGCTTGAGCGCCTTGGGAATCAGCCGCTCGAGCAGCGCCGCGTGAGCATGACGAACCGCCGTAAGCAGGAGCTCGGCCTGATGGGGATAGACCGTGCGGAGCAGCGCCGTCTCGATGCTGTCTTCGACCTCGGCGGGCAGCTTGTCGACCAAGCGAATCAGCAGCGCGAGCTGAGCGTCCCAGCTCTTGTCGACCCAGCGCTTCACGATCGCCACCACGCAGCGATCAAAGCGCGGGCGCTGGTGCAGATAGAACAGGTGCAAGATGCCAAACGACACTGTGGCATTTGCCGTCTGCGCCATCACTTTTTCCAGCAGCTCCGGCAGCCCTGTGACCAGCGTGATCCGCTTGCCCAGGCTCTGCGTCAGTGCCCAAAGCTGTCCTTCGCGTTCCTTGGCCGACCACGACTCGGCCACCGCCAACAGCGGCCTGGCCAGCGCTGCCACCTCGTCATCGCTGAGCATGTCGCCCAGGCCCGGTGCGTAGATCGTCCCGCGCTCCTTGAGCAGCGTCCCGAGCCACTTGCCGCCAAACTCTCCATCGAGGAAGAACAGCCGAACAATCAGCCGCTCTGCGGCCTGCGCCGTGGCGTGCGACAGGTCCGCCGCGTCGAGCGCATCCCGCACAAGCTGCCCCACGATCGGCAGGTGCTTTTTGTCCCACACCTTGCGCGGCCAACCGCCCAGCGACTGGAACATCCGCAGTCGCACCGGGTCTTGCTCAAACTTTTTGCCCGCACAGATCTTCAGCGCCTCATCGATGAGCTGGGGCTGCACCGGCAGTCGTCCGGCAAGCCCCAGGAGCGCCGCCAGCGCCGTCCCACGCATCTCGCCTTCGGGATGTCCCAGGTAGGCCTTGATGTGCTCGTGCG
>CALLYL010000670.1 GCA_937859535.1 uncultured Myxococcales bacterium | reverse complement strand
ACGTGAAATAGGTTGCGGCTCCAGGACAGCACCTCGGGGGATAGCTCCGGGACCACTACGATTGCAGATAGAGAGGTATCGCTGATCGTGGCTTCGATTCCCGCGAAGGATGCATCCGAGCGAGCCAGCGGATTCGGTCCCGAACCCCCACTGAGCATCGGCAGTCGCTTGCGCAGATCGAGCTGCACTTGCTCTAGCGTTGGACGATCCGGCTGACCGGACGGAAGATACAGCACCACCCGCTTGAGCCATGGGAGCTGCCGCTTTTCGCGGAAGCGTATCTGCACCGAGCGCAGGCTGAGCTGCCCTTGCTCACTGGCTCCGTCCTTACCGGTGCCATCCACCAGATCGAGCCGGAAGTAGCGCGCCACCGCTTCGACAAAGCGCGGCTCGTCTAGCCCATCGACCCACTTGCGACAAGCCCGCGACAGCTCCATAAACTCCTGCCAGCGGCTTTGCCCTCCCTGTACGTTGGGGCGATTCCAGCCGAGCACGGTCCGCAGTTGGGCTGCGTTGCCACCCAACGTACGGTCGACGGCGGCAGCATCCCACAGAGGCAGTCCCCGCGTCAGGTTGCGGCCATCAATCGTGCTGGGCAGGCCGACCTCGCCTTCGACCACCC
Source organism: uncultured Myxococcales bacterium (assembly GCA_937859535.1). Taxonomy (GTDB): domain Bacteria; phylum Myxococcota_A; class Polyangia; order Palsa-1104; family JAEUJZ01; genus JAEUKA01. The sequence goes on along the minus strand of CALLYL010000670.1, from coordinate 2,517 downwards.
CGAGCAGCGTTCGTAGCCACTCTCGCGACGGCGGAGAACAGAACGCATAAAACACTCGGTCCCCGCTGAGCTTGTGGTGACTGATCAGCCCCAGCGCGATCAGATCATGCGCCATTTGTTCGAGCCAGCGCCCACTGGCTTGTTCACGGCTGCCCGGGTCTTCCACGGGAGAACGCCCACGGAGTCGTGGTCGTGGCTGTTTCAAATACGTCCAGAGCACGTTGCGTGAGTCGTGCAGGCTGCCTCGGATGCGGACCTTCTTGAGCCACATCACGCGATTCAGGTCGTCAATGGTCCGTTGGTCGATGCGCACCCCTGCCGAGGCCACGACTTTGCTCGTCGGGAGTCGGTCTTTCCCCGAGATCGAGTAGACCGGCTGATCGACGACCATTCCAGCGCGTAGGTCGGCCACATCCAGATCGACCGAGTCGCTGCACAGCGCCGATAGATACAGCCGGTGTCCCAGAGGCAACGCTCCCCACAGCGTAGACAGGAAGGTTCCCACTCGCGCCTCGAACGCACTTGGGGCCAGCGGTGCGCGGCTGCGTTCCCGCAGTGCTTGTTCCACCAGAGGCAGACACTCTGCGCACAGCCGCAGATCGGTGCCGGTGATGTCGATCAGCATCCGCACCGCTGACTGGGCTGTCGATGGAGTTGTAACCCCCGGTAGACCAGGACCACTCTGGGCCGACAGCGACACTCCGTCGCGATGCAGCAGAAGGTTCAGCAGGGCCTGCTCCAGCTCCACGCGCATTCTTTCATCGGTGCGCTGCTGCGACAGCGGATCGGCGACTTCGTCCAAATCAAGCAGATGCACGGAGCGAGGCTGCTGTTGTTCCGGGGAAGAACTCGTCGGGCCACTTGAATAGGGCAGGGTCTGGAGCAGCATCGCGGCCGCCTGCGGAGAGACCAGCAGCAGCACTCGTCCTCTGTACGCAAGAGCGATCCGCGCCCCGAGCATGTAGAGCTGACGGAGCTCGTTGTCTTCAAGCCGCGCTCGCTCTGCCAGCTCCGGGAGTCCCAAGATGATGAGTCCCCGGCTCGCGGTACCGTTGCCCGAAACCGGAGCATCAGCGACCGCCCGCACCACTGCCTCGATCGTGTCCAATCGGTCCGCGCTCGGCAGACCGAGTAGCGTGCCCAGGCGATGCCCAATTTGCTGGACCACCTCGCGCAGGGTCGGTGTGAGTTGGCGTTGGCTGCTCACCACTTGCGACCCGCTGCTGGGCGTCGGGGTGCGAACGGCTACGTTGACCATCCGCCAGTCTTCCAGCGTATCGAGTGGACGCTCGGGCCAGTCGAGTCCTAGCACCTCGGCGAGTAGTTCGTGGGCATGGGCCGGAAACGCGGTCGTCAGCGCCACCGCTGCTTGTGCGGACTTTAGCTGCTCTTGTAGCTCTTGTTTGCGAACGGCAAACAGGGTGGGCAATCGTTCACTGAAGCTGTCGAACAGGGCTCTCGCCAACGCCCGCGATTCGCGACGGAACTGTCCTTCGATGGCTCGCTCAGTTCGCTTGTCGCCGTCATGCGACAGCTCGATTTCGATCCGGTAGCGCAGTCCATCAGCAGCCATCGCAGCAGGACACTCGATGACCAGACCCAGTTCTTGTCCGGGCTCTAGGTCAACCGCATCCGGGTCGAGAACGCGTGCCCGTACTTCCTTGGGTTCGACCGAACGGACCGTCAGCAACACCCCGTGGGCGGTTCGCGGGGCATCGGCCGCGAGCAGCACGGCGTAGCGCAGCATTCGTCGGCCTTCCGTGATGCCTAGGTCCGATACCAGCCGCACATCGAAGTCTGGCTCGGTGCGCAGCCGCATCGCTTCCTCGCGAAGCACCTGCCACCAAATGGTGAGTAGCGCCACCACGGTCGCTTGCGGCCTGACCCGCAGCATCCTGGACACAAAGGCACCCGTGTGATGGGCGGGGGGCTCGGCGGATAGCTGCTGCAACAGCTTCATCCGTAGGTTGTTTCTCCGCTGATCGACTTGGGTCGCTACCTCATCCAGGGTATGGGCAAGCTGCGCTTTGTTGTTCTTGCGGTCCATGTCCTGGAGCGCTTGCAGTAGGAACTGCTGCTCGTCGATAAACAGCTCTTCATCGAGCAGCCCCCATGCCTCATCACGGTAGCGATAGGACAAGTGCTCGTTGGATAGCTGGTGGTGGCTGCGCAGTGAGGCCAGCGCTTTGTCGACGGACTGCGGCTGGATCGACGCCGACAGCTCAGTGATGTTGGTGACGTCGAAGATCCGCAGCACACCCTGCACCATCTCGTGCAGCGCCCAGGCATCGGTCGGAACGCTGTCGATGCTCAGGGGCAGTGCCGAGCGCGTGAGCTCATCGGAGAGACGTTCGTAGTACATCTGGTCAAAGCCATTTTCGACCGCGACCTCGAACAGCCAGGCCAGGTTTTCTCCGGCGGCGATGCTGGCGATGACTTCGTCGTTTTCGTCGGCACCGATCGTCGGCAGCCTCGGTCCCCAGCGCCGCGACACCCCGAGCAGAAAGGCTCGGACTT
>CALLYL010000669.1 GCA_937859535.1 uncultured Myxococcales bacterium | reverse complement strand
GGCTACACCGACGACCAGATCCTTGCGATGACTTCGGGGCAAGCTGTGGCGAGCAGGCTTGGCGGCGTGGGGAGTGCTGGGAATCCGATGCCTGAAGGCCAGCTAGGCGCACTGAGAGCCCAGGGCTACACCGACGACCAGATCCTTGCGATGACTTCGCCCGCCGAAGGACAAACCATGGCAAGCGCCGAAGGTCGTCGGCTCCCAGCGCAAGAGGGACAGATCACTGTCAGCGATGAGCCTGTACCTCGGAACTCTTACGAAGGCTTTTCGGCCACGAGCGATCCAGGGGTGCGGATCACCGAATCCGAACCACAAACCAACGAATCTGATGAAGGGAACGCCACCGAGGGATTGTCTCCCGGTGACGCTCCTGATGAATCCGACACGGGCCTAGTTTGGGCCTAACACGAAAGGGGGGGAAGACATGCGGTACAGATGGGAGATCCGCACTGGCGACACATGGTACGCCGGGACGGACGCGACACCGTACTTGTCACTAGCCGGTGACAAGGGCTCCATGAAAGAGATGGAGCTGAATGACCCGGATTCCAACAACGATTGGGAGAAGGGCGACGTAAACCATGGCGTGTTTGAAACGGCTGATTTAGGCGACCTGAAGACAGGCACCCTAAAGCACGACGGCGGTGGGGCATCGCCGGACTGGACTGTAGACTACGTCAAGGTCACGAACGACGAAGATGGTCGAGTCTGGCTGTCTCCGGTCAACAGCGAGCTGAAGGGAAATCAGCCATTTCGTCTCATCTTCAAGCTGACGGATCGCGGTCAGTACGACGAGATGCAGCGTCGAGCCAAAGAAGACGCCGCCAAGCGGCAGGCAGACTCAGAAGATGCGGACGCTGCCGCCGAGGAAGCCGCCGCCGACAAGGAAGCAGCGGCAGCGGAACGGCAATACCGCAAGGAGCTGGAGCGCCAGAAGCGGCAGATGCAGCTTGAGCTACAGAAGGCCAAGCAGGAAGCCGAGCTAGCCAAGCTGCGGGCGCAGATCGACTCAGCCAAGAATGGCGGACAGACTCCACCGAGCGGCACTCAGTGGCAGGGCGGTGGCGCTGGAGCCGTCCGCACCTTCGAGGTATTCGGCATCGTGGGCGGTCGGCTCGCACCGATGACCAGTGCCATCATCAACAACGGAGGCCGCTGGTCGGTGGTTCCGGGGGCTTCTGTGATGGTGACGGAAGCGCCGAATGAGGGCTACGGACTCGCGGGTACGCCGGGCCGGTGGTCGTCGCTCTACGCAGGGCGTAGCCCGGCAGAGTTTGGGCTGGATGCCGACAAGGCCGTACTGGCTTCGGATGGATCGCGTGGTTGGGCGCTGCCAGCCACCCTGCTTGCTCAGATCTTCGGATCGAACTGGCGGCAGGCTGTCTATTACTAGGTCCGCTTCCTTGTGGAGCGGGGGGATTCACGTCGCGGTACGCCGCGAGAAGAACACGGAGAGTGTTGCTCTCCATCGGAGGAAGTGATCTATGGCCAAGGATGTAACGATTCGAGTGACGGGCACGAACCCGGACGGAACCATCAACGTGCAGATGCCTGACGGTGGGAACCCGTTCATGGGTGGCGGCAGCCAGCAAACCGGGCTCGTGCTGGCAAACCAGACGACCCAGGTGCAGAGCGGCTACCGGGCGCGCATCGGCAGCACCGAAGTGACGTTCGCCTCTGAGGCAGACTACCTCAAGGCGGACAAGGCATGGCGCGAGGCGATGGATCAGGGCTCAGTCCCGTCGCTTGGCGGTGATCGGGGGGATCGCGGTGGTGGCGGGGGCATGTCCTGGCTCCGCACCGGAGCCGATGCCGCCGATGCGGTCGCGTCCTTCCTGCAAGGCCGGAACATCCGGCGGACGCTCGACGATCTGAACGATGCGCTCGATGACGCCAAAGCGGCTCGCGACGAGCTGGACACTCTTGCCAACAGCACCAAGTACGCCGAACTGATTCCGGTGCTGAAGAAGTGCCTGATCGCTGAGCGCAACGCAACCGAGGCCAGCACTTCGCTGCTCGAAGACCAGCTCACCGCAGTCGATATCCAGACCGGCGCGGGTGTGGCTCGGGTGGCGGGCGACCTGTATTCCGGCTACGCAGGTCGGGCGTTTGCTGGTGGCGGCGACTCGACCGGCTCGGCAGTCGCGATCGGTGCCGCAGGTCTGGGTCTGGGCCTTTTGTTCAACTCCAACAACAACAACAACAACTCACGCAGCCGTCGCCGCCGCTGAACCATAAAGGGGAATCGACACATGGACAATAAGACAAACGGAGCGCTGGCGGGTATGCTCGCTGCCTCAATTGCCTCTTGGGACCGCTACGATACCGATACTCGTCGGCGACTTCGCGATGTTCGCGATGACACCAACGATGCACTTGACCAGATCCAGAACCACAAGAGCAGCGGTGAGCAGATTCGCGGTCGCTTGCCGGTCGTGATGGATGCCCAGCTCGGTCTGGCACTCGCGAATCCCTCGCAGGTTTCGCCGGAGATTTTGCCCACCACCACCAAGCTGACCCGGCCCGCGTTCGATGAGGAGTCGGTGTCCGATCTCAACTGGCCACCGAAGACCGGCACGTATGACTCGAAAAATCGCGTCAGCGAGATCGGCGAGATGACGCGCACCTTCTTGGCACTCACGTTCCAAGAGGTCCGAGCGTTCATTGAGGGCTTGGCCCAGACCAAGAGCCCGACCCAGACTGGGCTGCTCCAGATCAACCGAGCGGCTAATCAGCTTGTGTCCG
>CALLYL010000668.1 GCA_937859535.1 uncultured Myxococcales bacterium | reverse complement strand
CTCGCCATGGCAGGCGGCGGCTAGCGATCGCGACGAATGCGGTTGCCGTTGAAGTCTGTCTTCGCGTTGCAGTCCGCTTTCCAATGACCACGGCGACCGCAGCGATCACAGACGGATGGGTCGCTGTGCAAGCGTCCATGAACCGTCGGGCTTACGAGTGTCAGATTGCGCCACCGGTTGTCTTGCTTATCCCCGTTGCGATGATGAACGTGGGTGCCCGGAGGCAGCTCGCCATACTTCTTTTCGGCTGCCCGTCGGTGCGTCTGAATCCACTCGCCAGTAGTGGGATCCTGGTACTCAGCGTAGCCTCGGGCATTTATGCGAGTCTTCAAATTCGTCATCGTGTACCTCGGCGGCGCGGGTTGTTCCTTCGTGAACGAGTAGCATGCGATCCTCGATTAGTCGAAGAGCGCGAAGCTGCTTGCGCATTAGCAATCATGCCGAGCAGCGCGAGTTCGGCAAGCTTCATCAGTAGCTGAGCCCAAGGCGAAATATTGGGCGTAGGCTGCCATGTCGTCTCGGAGCGTGGATTCGTAGGCTGGACGTGAATCGCTCGTGTACGTCGTTCTGAATCGTAGACGGCACGCCGAGTTGGGTCGCCAACGACTTCGTACGCCGCGGCGATCTGTTTGAACCGAGCTTCCTTGGCTCGGTCACCCGGATTACAGTCGGGGTGGTTCTCTCTTGCCAAGCGTCGAAAGCTAGACTTGATAGTCTCAGGGCTCGCTCGTTCGCTTACGCCCAGTGTTTTGTAGTGATTCATGGCCGTTCTCTCGGACATTGTTTCGGGTGCGATTCAGGCTCGGGCACCCTGTCAATCGCGCTGCTGGAACGATCAGTTGACCGTATAGGTCCGCCAAGGAATCGCGCGCAGCGGCACCGATGCCATGAAGCGAGCAATATCCTGGCGACCGTAGTACGTCGGCGCACCCCGACTGTCCTGGGCCATCAGCACCACCGGCATTCCCGGAAAAACCGTGCCGAACTGGCCGACGGCCTGCGACGCACTGAGTCGGTCCTCCACAACATGCCGCTGGACGACAACGACTGCGAACGTCACACCCTGTTCTCGAATGACTGCACCCTGTAACTGCACGGCTCTAACTCCCTGCGCGAACTCTGATCATGCAGCTCAGTGGACCCGGGTCTACCCGGCCACAAATGCTGCGCTGTTACCAGGCTAATGCCGCCCAGCGGGAACGATTCGCCACGCAGAGTTGATTTATTTCATGGACTAAAAATCGGCGCCGGGCGGGATCCACAATAAGGAGAGCGTCGCTGCAATGCTGGGGATGACTCGACAGTGTTCCTTGAGATCATGATCGCGTCCGACCCGTCGGCTCTCAATCCAACCCTGCGCGGAAATCGTCTCCATTCGGTCGGGCACGCTGCCCTTTTTGAAAAAGTCACTGGCCATCGTGAAGGTGCTGAGCTGGTCATCGCGACGAATCGAGTACCCAAAGTCAGTTCCCAGCGCTGCCCAGACAACCCGGTTGTCTTGAGAAAACACAACGGCACAACGCTCGGGGCATAGCTTGACAAATCGGATGGCTGCAGCGGTGAGGCTGACTTGAAACTCATGAGAGAGCTTGGACACGACATCGAGAGAAGGCGTCTTCACATCCACGCGCCTGTCCCATAGTGCTTTGGGCATCAATAAGGCGCTGGCAAAGGCGTTCGCCTCCCGCTCAGTTCCCTGATCATAGCGTTCGCTGATCGACACCTCGTCACACAGGGACAATTGATTCCTGTCTCGGTGGATCTCCAGGTGGCCCAGTTCGTGAGCAACGACATAGCGCCGCCGAGGCATGTAGGTAACCTGATCGTTCACCGAAATGATCGCACGATCGCCGATGCGACAACTGCGGCCTTGAGCCCCAGTCATCGGAGTATCCCGTACCAGGGCACCCCGCATGTACGCCAGCGTGTCGATGTCGACTTCAACAGGGTGATTGATCTTCAGATCGACCAGCAACTGTCGAGCGGCCCGCTCACCGCGGGCAACATCAGCGTCCTCCCAAGAGGACATCCTAGTGCTCACCGCTGGAATCAATTCCGAGCAGATGCTCGAAATCGGCCACGATGCGCTCTAAATCCTCAGCCGAGGCGGCCTCAAAATTTTTGAAATATGCTTGGGGCTGAGCCTCGCGCGGCGCCATTCCCTTGAGTTCTGCAAGCCGTTGCAGAAGCTGTGGCCGTGATCGCTGCCGCGTTGGATGGGCTAGCTTGGCAAGCGCCGCTCTGCGATCAGCGTCAGCCTTGGCAAATCGCGCTTGCCGTTGTCGTTGCTCCTCGGCTTCAAGCAACACCATCGCTCGTTTGAGTTCGCGGCCAGGATCGATTCCTGATTCGCGAAGTATGATATCAGCATCCTCATCTGTCAGCGGCACAGAGCCATCTAGCTCTACGAGCCGGGCGACGAATTCTTGCGCCGTACTTGGGGGCGTACGGTTCTTCATGGCCGCCTCCGCTTTTTCTGTTCCACTGCCTTCATGCGGCGATGAAGCCTTCGGTTTCCTTCGTAGACATCCGTCAGGCTGAGGCCGCTGACTTCAGCGATCTCATCGGCCTTCACATATCCTGCCATGATGGCGTCGAGCATCTTTTGAAGGACGGAATCATCTCCTGCCGCTGCAAAAGCTTCGCTCATGATCTCGTCGCATCTTTCTGCCTCGATCAGCACTGTTTCCGCCGATGGTGGCGGTGGAGGACTATCCTTGTGATCGATGTATTGTCCGACCCCATCGACGGTGACTTCTCGACTCGACCCACCAGTCGCGAGATGCGACGCCAAACTTCGAACAACGCCTGTCAAGTAAACCTGCAGATCCGGGACGCTGACTGGATCCCATTGGCGCTCTCCGCTGAGCACTTTCTCTACGGCTTCATGAACCAGATCAGCAGCCTCCTGTCCTTCAGGAAGGACAGAGTCCACTCCCCGGCGTTTTGCGCGCACGATTCTGACGGCCCCCGCCAGAACCTGTTTATAGACCCGAGGAAGCTCGTTCTTGAATTGTTCGAAGGCCACGCAGTCCAGATACCACCGTCTCCTTGACTACTATATGCCGACCAAGAAACTTTTTTCGCCATGGCAAAAAGGATCACATGCATGGCCTAGAAGATTTGTATCCAAGCAAGGTGTTCACGAGAACCAAGGGGAAACCAATGACCAAACGGAACCAGCATGTTGTACCTCACCCGAACGGATGGGCCGTCAAGGGAGAGAATGCGACCCGGCCATCGGCCGTGGCTGCGACGCAGCAAGAAGCGATTGAACAGGCGCGTGAGATCACCCGCAATCAGGGCACCGAGCTATTCATCCATGGTGAAAATGGCCGCATTCGTGAAAGGGATAGTCACGGACGCGACCCCAAATCGTCTCCAGGTTAGGTTTGTGGCGGCGGGTGCTAGCATTTGCACATGGGCCGTTTGTCCGTTGGTTCGGTCGGCTTGTGCTTGCTCGTCAGCGCTTGCTCGTCAG
>CALLYL010000667.1 GCA_937859535.1 uncultured Myxococcales bacterium | reverse complement strand
ACAGCGAAAACAAGGTCATACGCACGGAGGGCAAGCCCTACGGGTTTTCCTTTGCACCGAGGCCGCACTGGGAGCTGGGCGAAGCGCTAGGGATCATCGACTTCGAGCGCGGAATCAAGATCTCCGGCAGCCGCTTTTACATCTTGAAGGGAGCGGGCGCGGCACTCCAGCGGGCGCTCATCAACTGGATGCTCGACGTGCACCTCGACCAGGGCTACACCGAGGTGTACCCGCCGTTCATGGTCAAAGAGCAGTGCTTGTACGGAACCGGGAACCTGCCCAAGTTCGGCGAGAACCTGTATCGCGATGCCGAGGAAGACTTCTACTTCGTGCCGACCGCCGAAGTTCCGGTCACCAACATGTATCGCGACGAGATCCTGGAAAACGAGCAGCTCCCGATTCGACATGTCGCGTATACCGCCTGCTTCCGTCGCGAAAAACTGGCGGCGGGACGAGACACCCGTGGCATGAAGCGCGGCCACCAGTTCGACAAGGTCGAGATGGTGCAGTTTGTCCGCCCTGAGGACAGCAAGCTTGCACTGCGGGGGCTGCTGAGTGATGCCGAGGAAATCCTCAAGCAGCTTGAGCTGCCGTACCGCGTCATTCAGATGTGTACCGGTGACCTGTCGTTTGCGGCCTGCGAAAAGTTCGACCTAGAGGTCTTCTCGCCGGGCGTGAACGAGTGGCTTGAGGTGTCGTCGTGCAGCAACTTCGGCGACTTCCAGGCACGGCGAACCCAGATTCGCTACCGTCCCAGCAAAGACAAAAAGGACAAACCGCGCCACGTCCACACGCTCAACGGTTCGGGCCTCGCACTGCCTCGGACGGTCATCGCCATCCTCGAAAACTACCAGCAAGCCGACGGCTCGGTCCGAGTCCCCAACGTGCTGCGCCCTTACCTACGCGGTCGCGAATTCATCAAGTAGCTTGAGCCAACCCACCCTCCGAGCAGTCTGAGGGGTCAGCTACGAAGTTGGATGTTGATCTTGGCGGGAGTCGTGGGCTGATTGTCACGGCACTGCTCGTTGCCCTTGGTCAGCGTGGGAACGACCTGATAGCTACCGGCGGGCAGTCCCGTGCTGTCGTAGGGAATGAAATCGGTCACGGTGCCGGTCGCACTGCTTGGCGCAGTCAGGTACTGAACGAGCGGTTTGCCATCTTTGTCGATGCGGACCTGGACGCGTACCCCTTGGGCTGGCTTGCCCGCTAACTCGATGAGGTAACGGAAACGGGTGCCGGTTAGGCCGCCGCCAAGCTGGTAGTTTTCGTCCAGCGCAAGCGTGCTGACAAACGGGGTACGACCGGGGACGCACTGGCAAGTGCCTGCTGATAGACCGGTGCAGGTGGCATTGCAGCCGGGCTGGCCGCCGAGTACGCCGTCATAACCCAGGTCGTCGCAGGTGATGCCATCGCTGCTGCGCCCATCGCAGACCTCACTCTGACGATCACGCACCCCATCACCGCAGAGAGCACGAGGGACGCCCTGTGCCATGGCGCGGACCGCGTCAATGCGCCCACTCCCGTACAAATCGTCGCGTCCGGACGCGCCCAGATCGACGGCGCTTTCGCTGAGGAGCTGGCGCAACGCAACATTGCTGAGCGGTTTGTAGGCCGACCACACCAGGGCCGCAACACCCGAGACCACGGGGGCCGCCATGCTGGTGCCACTGAGAAAGGCATAGTCGCTCGGGTTCACTTGGGCGCTCACGGCAAGCCCTCCCCGGCTGGCCCGCTCCACCAGCGCCTCGCCATCGCCCGCAGCCAGCGACATCACCATCACCGGTTGACCGCCGCCCAGGGAGATGTTGTCAGGAATCGCCCCAGCGGTGAGAGGATCGCCAAAGCGGTGGTTGTACAGAACGACACCGACCGCTCCCCCCTGCCGAGCACTACGAAGCTTGTCGTAGAACGGAATCGCCGTCTCGCCGGGTGCGCCAGGACCACGAGCAATCAGAGCGACTTTTCCGACCGGACGGCAGTTGGTGATCTCGGTCGGGCTGCCGAAACCGCAACTGGTGATCTCGGTCGGACCCAGAGCAGTGCCGGAGCTGCCTTCGGGAACGGCGACCTCGATGGGTAGCGGGCTGCCGCCTTGGGCAAACGCAGCGATGACCTCGCGCTGGCCGAGTCCGACCGGCACGGACGAATAGATGCCGACCCCAGGTGCGACGACGCCGACCGATGGGCCAGTGCCAGAGAAATCAGCCAGTTCGTCGCGACGATCGACGGCCCCGACGGTGAAGCTCTCAGGATAGGCACCGGGATAACTGGTCTGGGCGGTGGTGATGCTGCCTCGCAAGGCGTCCTCAGAGTTCCCGGATGCAGCAACCACCAGAACACCGGACTGATAGGCCTTGCGAATGGCGGTGTGCTCGGCCTCACTGTCACTGGCGCCGCCGAGGCTCATGTTGACAATGCGGCACCCGTCGGCTATCGCGGCATCGAGAGCGGCGACGACGTCGGCATCGCTGGCCACCGGGCTACCGTTACGGAGACGGAAAACTTGATAGACTCGAACGGTAGCCTGGGGAGCGATTCCGACGCTGCCACGACCATTCTTAGCCGCAGCGAGGATACCGGTGACGTGGGTACCGTGCTCGGCAATGTCGCGGTAATCGGGGCCGCGACTGACGAAGTTGTAGCCCGCAGCGAGCACCGCCGGTCGGTCGGGGTGGATCGACATGGCCCCACTGTCGTAGCCCGTATCGATGACGCAGACCGGGATGTTCTCCCCAAGGCTGCGTGACCACACCTTGTCGGCACCGACCTGTGCGACCTGCCAGCTATTGACGAGTTCGTCTCGCAGCGGTCGGGTGGGCAGCGTGCCGCAGTCGAGGCTGCACAGGCTGCCACGCAGACTGGTCTCCCTCTCATCGCCATCACAGACGCCGTTGCCGCAACTGGTGCCAAGCGGCGTGCGGACCACCGCCGAGGCAATCCGCAGCGTGGGAATTCGTTGCTGAAGCATGCTGAGCGCGTCGAGGCTGCCATGGACGCTCAAGCTGT
>CALLYL010000666.1 GCA_937859535.1 uncultured Myxococcales bacterium | reverse complement strand
AGCCGAGTTGGACGGCATCCTTGATCGAGTGCAGAGCGAGTTATTCAATCTCGGCTCTCAGCTTGCAACGCGAGCTGAGGACATTCGTCCCACCCAACCGATCATCTTGCCCCGTCACATCGCACGGCTTGAACAAGAAATCGATCGGTTCAATGATCAGTTGCCAGCGCTGACTAGCTTTGTGCTGCCCGCTGGCGGGGCACTTACCGCTCACCTGCATTTGAGTCGCACCGTTTGTCGTCGCGCCGAGCGCTTGGCTGTGGCCTTAAGTCATCGCGAGCCACTTGCAGTCGAAGTGGTTCACTATCTAAACCGATTGAGCGATGCGCTCTTTGTGTTTGCCCGTCATGCGGCACGGATCACCGGCCAGCCCGAAGTGATGTGGAAGCCTGAAAGCACCTAGGCAGGTGTTTCCATGAAACACGCCGCTGCCGAGCGACACCCTACTCCGCAAGACGTAACGTAGCCAACCAGTCCCCCTCCGGGTCGGTCCGTGCTGTCGGCAACTGGAGACATGCTCAGCGCAGAGTTTTCTCGCCTTATCAAGGCAACGACTGTCCACACAGCGAAATCCAGTGCTTTGAGGTTGATGGGTTCGCAATGCCTACCAAATTGCCCTTCGGTCCGATTTCAGCTCAGCCTTTCTTTCCGTCGGAGAATGTCTACCTTAAATTGGGAAAGGTTTTGCCCGATTCCGAGAGAAAAAAGAGCGCCAACAAGCAAAAACTTCCTTGACGTGCGGGTAGGTGATTCGCAGAATGCCCGTGCAAGTCAAGGAAATTCTTAGCGTTTTTCCGAGTGAGGTTGAGTCTGCTTTGACCGAGCTTGGAACTTCGGCACCACCAAGGAGAACATCATGGGTACTCTGCTTCGCACGCTGGCTCTCGGACTCGCCTTCACTGCAACCGTTTCGGGCTGTGGCAACGGCGTCGACGACACCGATATCGACTCACTTCCAATCGTCACCGAGGATGACAAGGCTGATACGACGGGCAGCCAGCTTACTTGGGTGCGACCCAGCTCCTTCCCGGTTTACTGCTTCGCATATCCCTGTGCGACCAAGCAGGTTGCCGAAGTAAATGGCGGAGAGTCGCGGCTCATCTATAAGTACGACTGGCGTGCCCTTAAGCTCTCTAGCACCGAGCTTGCTACCGCTGAGGCCAATCATTTCAACATGATGCTTCGAGGCCGTTACAACACTGTCAAGGTGTCGGGTCAAGCGATGACGGTGCTGCAAATCTCGCGGGCCAGCATGAAGGTCAGCACCGGCTCTGATGACAACCCCGAGAAGGACGGATTTTACCTGACGAAGGAAGCACCGTGCGCCAAGCAGCCCTGTGCGCTTGTTCAAGCACAACTCGTCAATAAGAGCGCGGCCCCCGAGTTGTGGAACAGTATCGATCTCAGCCGCCTCGGTCTCAGCACTTCGGCACAGCAGGCGCTTACCTCCGAGATGCAAGACAAGACCGGCAAGGTGTACGTCAGCCAGGCGACCACTCCAGCGGGCGGCAAGCAGATCAGCCAGGCTTACCGAGACCTCAAGGCCGCCGCTCTAAAGTAAGCGCATCGGTCGATTGCGACACCGTATTCGCCAGCGCTGCCACCGGAAACCGAACAATTCGGTGGCCAACTGGAATCGCCCGTGTAGGATAGACTCTCGACGGTAAGGCTGAACAATCAGCCGAGCAGGAGGTCGTTATGTCCACGCTGCGCGAGAAAGACGAACAAGCTGCCCAAAAGAAGGGGCTGATGGCCGGGGCAGCCGTCGTGGCCAGCGGTGCCGCAGTTGTCGTCGGGGCCCCGGTCCTCGGGGTGCTCGGTCTTATTCCTGCCGCCTATCTCACTTATGACTGGTTCATGTTCCGCGCCAAGCGAGGCATGCGCTTTTAGCGTCGCGGTCGCAACGAGGACACGTGAGCCTTTGTCCAACGTGTAAAGCCAGCTTTGTCGGGGGCGAGCAGTTCTGCCCACGGGATGGCACGCCGCTGCGTCCGTCTCTTCCCGATGATCCTCTCTCAGGACGAGTCCTGTCGGGGCGTTATCGACTTATGGAGCTGATCGGTCGTGGTGGGATGGGGGCCGTTTATCGTGCCCACCATATCCTGATGGACAAGCCGGTGGCGGTGAAAGTCCTGCGCGCCGAGCTGGCAAGTGATACCGAAGCAGTTGCACGATTCCACCGAGAAGCACGCTCGGCGTCACGGCTCGATCACGAGAGCATTATCCGGGTCACTGATTTTGGACAGACCGACGATGGTTTGCTGTTCCTGGTCATGGAACTTCTCGACGGAGAGAATCTGGCTCAAGTGCTCAAGCGTGGGTCACTATCGTGGCGACGAGCTGCGACGATTGGGCGTGATATTGCCATGGGGCTTGGTCATGCGCACGAGCAGGGGGTGATCCATCGTGACCTTAAGCCAGAAAACGTGGTGATTCTGGTACGTGGCAAAGGCCGCCAGCTTGTCAAAGTGCTCGACTTTGGCCTCGCAAAGCTAATGCACGAGGTGGGTCCGCAGGGCAGTGGGAGCGATGAAGAAGGACAAGGTCGTTCGCTGACTCGTACTGGTGTGGTGTTTGGAACCCCCGAATACATGTCACCGGAGCAAGCGGAAGGAAG
>CALLYL010000665.1 GCA_937859535.1 uncultured Myxococcales bacterium | reverse complement strand
GCGACTCCAGATTCCGGTACCGCTCTTGAAGAAGTGGTTGTATGTGCAGTATCGGAATCGCGAGTCGACGCCGCAGTTCTCGACGGGAGTGATGCGACCGGTGCAGGTGCGCGCCAAGGTTGTCCAGGTCTTCGATGGGACTGTGGAGCGGCGATTTTCCATCCGCTCGCGCAAAGGATGGTGCGTCAGAGACCTTACACTGGAGGAGCTTACGTCACTATTGCGGAGCCTGCATTGATCGCGCAGCTATCGACGGTGCGGGTCTATGCGATGGCCTCCTCGGTGGACATGCGCAAGGGGTTTGAGGGACTGTATGCGCTGGCCACGCAGCAGATGGGACGCGAGGTCCTGCGCGGCGATCTGTTCCTGTTTGTGGGGCAGACTCGGAAGCGCGCCAAGGTGCTGTACTTCGACGGGACCGGACTGTGTCTTTTGCACAAGCGGCTGAGCAAAGGACTGTTTGCAGCACTGTGGCGGGACTCCCAAACGCCTCATCTGGAGCTGTCCCAGACCGAGCTTCAGCTCTTTCTGGAAGGCAGCGAAGCGATCGGTCGGATGCCGTTGTCTCCTCCCTCACTGACAGATAGCGATCTGCACCGTTTCTCCTCGAAAAGCAGGCGTAGGTAGTCGCGAAATTTCTGCAAAAAGGGGATTCCAAAAGCGACTCCTTTGTGATTCCTTTTGTGCGTGCTTCGCACCGAAGAGATCACCGACTTTGAGCAGCTGAGGCAAGTCGCAAAGCTGCTGGAAGCAGAGAATGCACGGCTGCACGAGCGGCTGGCTACCGTCGTGGCACAGCTCGCGGCACTGCAAGGAAAATCTCCTCCTGAACAACTTCAACTGGAGCTAACCAAGCTGCAAGAGCAGATGGCCAAGCTTGCACAAAAGATGTTTGGCCGCTCCTCCGAGAAGTCGAAGAAGCAGGACGAGGCGAATCAGGGGAACGAGCAGGAGCCGATTCCTCGACGGGGACACGGGCCTAGGCCGCAGCCTGCGCTGCCAAAGGTGGAGACCCGGCACGAGCTTCCGGATTCCGAAAGGGAGTGCGATGTCTGCGGCAAGCAGATGGAGCCGATGGGCGAGCAGAGTGAAGACTCCGACGAGATCACGGTGGTGGAGCGGAAGTTTGTGCTGGTTACGCACAAACGGCAGAAGTATCGCTGCCGGTGTAACTCGGCTGTGAAGACGGCGGAGGGACCGCTCAAGCTGATTGTCGGTGGGCGCTATTCGCTGGCATTTGCCGTCGAGGTGGCGCTGCAAAAGTACGGCTATCACCTGCCTCTGGAACGGCAAGTGAAGATGATGAGGAATGACGGCCTATTCCTCGATTCCCAAACGCTGTGGGATCAGCTGCTGGCGCTGCATAGAGTGCTGAAGCCGACGTATGACGCAATCCTTCTACATTTAATTTCTGCGGAGCTGCTCCACGCCGACGAGACGCGCTGGATGATGATGGAAAAAGGCGGCTCTAAGACGTGGCAGGTGTGGGCGCTGTCGAACGACGATGCGGTGTACTATCATCTGAATCGGAGTCGTAGCGCAGAGGTGATAAAGGGGTTACTTGGGAACTACAAAGGAGTGCTAGTTACCGACGGATATGTGGCGTATCAAACGCTGGCAAGAGGAAGTCCGAACGTGGAGCTTGCGCATTGCATGGCGCATGTGCGGAGAAAATATCTGGAGGCGCTCCCCGCGTATCCGCAGTGTCAGCAGGCGCTCGATCTGATCGGGAGGCTGTACGACATAGAGCGAAGCATTCCGTCGCTGCGCGGACTCCCAAGCAGCGAACGAACGCAGGCGCTTGCGCTTCGAGCAGAAGTCCGAAGACGTGACTCTGTCCCGATTCTGGGAGAACTCCGTGCGTGGGCGCTGTCGCAACATGCACTACCCGAGAGTCTGTTTGCGCAGGCGCTTCAGTACATGCTGAGCCTGTGGGAAGGGCTCACCAGATTCGCTCAAGATCCACGAATCCCCGTCGACAACAACGCGATCGAGCGCGACCTTCGTGGTGTCGTGACAGGGATTTCATTCTGCACCACTCTTTCCGGTTCTTGTCATCGCGAAGCGTTGTTGTGATCTGGAGGGCGAACGGCTTGGTGCTCACGGCGAAGCTGCCGGTTGCGTAGCGCCTCCTGTACCAGGGGGAGCTGTAGATCAGCACTCAGGATTTGCCAAGGAGCATCTGGGAGGACTTGATGAGCGGGGAGCAGTCCCTTGGTAATGAGGTGCCGGATGACGTGGCTGCTCACTCCGAGCTGCGCAGCGGCTTCGCGCATGGTGAAACACAGACCGTCGTTTGTGGCGGACGCGTAGCCACGAATGCGAGACTTGATGCGGTAAGACTGCACCCGTCTGGCGGTCCAGAGGTTGCCTTGGCCCGTCGTTAGTCCCATTTGGTTTAGCTTCTCTGCAATGTGCTCGTCAGAGAACTTGGTTGCCATCTCACACAGGACTTTGTGCGCTTCCACGTTGGTCCGTTTGCTGTGCTCTCCTGTGCGCGGTTTTCGGACTCGCACCTCCGTATGCTGTCCTCCTTGCCAGTGAAGAATCAGGATTACCTCACCGGTGGCATCATCGACATCCACCACAATCTCTCGAATCAGCAAGCGGACCAGCTGCTGCTTGACTCGCATGGGCGTAGAAGGTGCCGTCCATGCTGCTTGCAGATTCATGGCCAACGAACGCAACTCCTCCACATTCGTTTCTTTGCCGGGCACTACCTGCGACGCAAGGATACGTGCTTCACATTCGCGCAGTCGCTCTAGTGCGGCGTTCCAGCGTGCTTCGAGGGCGGCGGCAACCAGGCGATTGTCTGGGTCCACGGCTTCGTAGCGCCGAGTCGCCAGGCGCACTTCGTACTCTGCCTGCTGATGTTCCAACGACAGGGCATGCAGACGCTCTTCCTGTCGATCTTGAACTCGCTGCTCCGCCACAACGGCAGCCTCGACCGCGAGCGGCTGAACGGCAAGCAGAATTTGCTGCGCAACTTGCTCATCGGGTCTCAGGGCCCCGAAGCCAATGCAAGGAGCAAGACCGTGCATCAGATGGCCGACCTTGCATCGGTAGCGAGGAACTCCTCGATTGTGACCCACACCGCCCCCGTAGGTGACCTTCAGCATTCGACCACAGCGTCGGCAACGCAAAAGTCCGGCGAGCAGTGCGCGACCGCCGCGGCCAGACTTGGAACCCCCAGCGCACTTGCGGAAGGCATTGCGTGAAAGTCGCTCCTGCGTTTGTTCAAACACGTCCCACGAGATGTATCCTCGATGATGGTCTTTGAGGAGCACAACCCAATCCTTCATCGGGCGATCGTGACCGTACGTCTTGCGAGGCTTGCCATCGACAATCCTCGTTCGTGGCTCGGACTTTCCGTACGCATACGCGCCGGCATAGAACGGATTCCGGAGCAGAGACACGACTTTCCCATAGGAAGGTACGCGCCACGTTACTTCGCCAGGCTTCTGTGGAGCATTCAGAGAGGGAAAAGGGAGTCCTTCCTTTCGCATGTGGAGCTGGACCTGTCGCGCACTCCCGAATCTTGCAAAGGATCGGAATACGCCACGTACCGCCTCCTGAATGCGCTCATCCGGGTCGATGTCTAGCCCCGTGTCCTTAGACCAAAGGTAGCCGATGGGAACGCTGATTCTCAGCTCTCCCCGTCGCGCCTTCGCGGTTGCG
The DNA here is from genome assembly GCA_937859535.1 of uncultured Myxococcales bacterium. Taxonomy (GTDB): domain Bacteria; phylum Myxococcota_A; class Polyangia; order Palsa-1104; family JAEUJZ01; genus JAEUKA01. Next base: position 2,975 of record CALLYL010000665.1, on the reverse strand, counting down.
GCTTCGACCAAGCGGCGACGGATGACATTCAGCTCGAACTCGCTCAAGGTCCCCTTGAGTCCAAGCAGCAATCGGTCGTTGGGCTGGCTCGGGTTGTACATCCCTTCGCTATCGATCAGGAGCGCACCCACGAGCCCACACAGCTCCACCAAGTGGTGCCAATCGCGGCCATTGCGTGCCAGTCGCGAGGCCTCAAGCGCGAAGATGGCACCGACGGATCCTTCGCAGAGCTGGGCAACCAGTGATTGAAATCCTGGGCGCTCTACCATTCCGCTGGCCGACAGTCCCAGATCCGCATCGATGGTGACCACTTCGCGGAATCCCAATGAACGCGCCTGATCGACCAATGCATATTGTTGCCGCTGACTCTCCAGGTTATCTTGGACCTGCGCGTCAGTGGACTGGCGGACGTATACAACAGCCCGGCGTGCAAGTAACTCCGGCGGAAGTTCAGTGCGATTCATCGCACACCTCGCAGCGTGTTCCGGGTTTGCCGATTGCCGGAGACGCCGCGAGGAGGAGTAGCTCCGCAAGCAGCGAGACCATCTCCGGCTTTCGGCTCGGTTCGAGCTTTCCTGGGGTCGTTTCGGGAAGCGGCAGAAGGATCTGTACAGGATCGCGATGTAGCGTACTCATCTGGGACCTCCTTTGCGCCCAACAGGGCGCGGGACGTCTGCACATCCAAGCCCAGGTCGGAGAGGAATCGATGCAGCGCTTCGAGCGCTTGGAGCGAAACGACAGGCGAGCCCATCTTCATCGTTGCACACGCTTCGGCGTCCAGCATCCACAACGGCAAAATGGCGCGTGTCCCATCGGCGAGTTCGCAGATGGCTACTGCTTCGCCGCGACGGTACTCGCGATACGCAACGAGGACTTTGGTCCCAAACGCAGCGTGCCATCTGTAATGCACCTGCGCGGTGCGAGCGCCAACCGGCGCACAATAAACGGGGACTTGTTGTGGGCCGAAAAAATCACTACGGGAGCAAGTCCGTCCTAGGAACGGAAGTGGCGGCCACGATGTACACACTCATCGAGACGGCCTCCCGCCACGGACTCAATCCGCGAGACTACCTCCGAGCGGTGGCCGAGCACTCCCTTCGCAATTCCGGCGAGCCGCTGCTGCCCGAGTCACTGCGACAGCACTAGGGTCTAAAGGGCATCGCTGCAGGCCCCCCCGGCGCCTTCGCGTGGGGTTTGGCGAGGTGTTACAAAATACTCCATGTAGCGAAAACGCCTCACCGTAACATCCGTTAGAAGCGGACACCCTGCGGAGTCAGCTCGAAACGCGGAGTGCTTGGGGGCCCATTTGTCAGGACCGTTGAGGGGATCTGAGATCGAGCCACCGGTTCGCCATCATCGAACCTTACGTAGGTCTTGCTCTTGACCATGAGCGCGATTCCCCCCGCGAGCATTCCCACTCCGAGCCCAAGCATCACGCCTCCACCAACGCGATAGCTTGAATCCGGCTGGAAGGAATACCCTTTGCCATTGTAGGCGAGGCTCTCTGTGGGACCAATGGCGAGAAGAAGGATCCCACCTGTTATTCCTCCGACTCCCAACGACAACAGCAGCACACCAGCAAGGCGCTGAGCAGCGGAACCAGATTTGACATGTAAGGTGACAGTCGGTTGGAATGGCAATGAAAAGTGACCACTTGGCACGATGCCATCGCCCCGGATTGCATACCGTTCATTCACATCCGTCGTGACACCGCAAGGTGCACGGCAGATTTGCTTCCAGGACTCCATACTACCGACCATGGCTCCCATCTGGCTGTATGCAACAACTTGGGTCGAACCCATGGAGCGAACGAGCGCAACTCGGTTGTCATCGCTCTCGATCGTGACCCTGGTGGTCATCTGTCGTGATGAGCGCTGCGCTTCGGTGATAGGGGGGGCTGGGGTAGGAAGCGAGAACCGGAGTGTAGGAGCGACCACCGGAGTGCTCACATCTGAAATCGTCGCCCACTCAAACCGCTTGACCTCTCCGGTGGCGAGGCGAATCGTGATGTGGTCGTTTGGCACAAGCTCGATCAACTCGCCGCGATACAGAGAGCCATCTGGAAGCGTGATGACCCGCTCGCTGGAGCCGCCGCTCTGTATGCTCTGGGAACGTGCTTCGTGTGGGAGTGCAAGCAACGCAATGGCTACTAGCAGGGGACGGACGGTCAGTCTGGTCATTCGCTGGACATCGTATCACATATTGCGACGTCAGGGTGCGATATTCCGTGGCCCACGGAAGTCCAGGGAATCGTTTAGGAATGGTACAGTTTTACAGTCGGTACATGCATGTGTCAGGCTGCATTTCAGGTTCTGCATATCAGGAGGAACTCATGCGCCATCGAGGCTGGCTCTGGGGAATCGGACTTGGACTCATCTTTGGCTGCGGCGGGTCAGGTAGTGACGGCGGATTCACGGACGGAGGTGGTTCCGATGCGGTAACCTCCGGTTCGTGTGAGTCGACCAGTTCAAATGGTGGACTGAATCGTTGCGACAACACCTGTCGTCGTCCTGGCGGCATCATCTGCAACACGGGTTTCGGAATGGATCGCTGCCCAGCCGATGACGGCGTGAATGACTGTGACTGCTATCCAAACGCGGGAATCTGGGCCTGCACCCAAGTGGGAGTCCCTATCGGCGGTCCGGGAGTGCAGCGGTGCCTGAGTCATAGCGACTGCACAAGGGCCACAAAAGGGGTCTGTATCTTCGATCATGATCCACGCGAAACCCGAGGCCGCTGCCGGTATCGATAGCGGAGGCGATAGCAGCCGGTCGGTGCTTGAACGTTGGTCAACCGAGACGGCACCCGATGCGCCGCGTTCTAATGTGTCTAGGAACGTTGGCCATTCCTCACTGCTCAGGAGGGCGTTCAATCTGGCGGAGAGGATGAGTCGTCTCTCTCGACGGGCGTTGGTTTGGTTCGACATGAAGAGTGCCGGACCTCGGTAAGCTCCGCGAATCGTTCCTCACGACTCC
>CALLYL010000664.1 GCA_937859535.1 uncultured Myxococcales bacterium | reverse complement strand
ATTGTCCTCGCTCGCGGTGACGATGCGCTTGCCGTCCGGGGAATACGTCGCGCTCAAGACGATGTTCCCATGCCCCTTCAGCTCCGCGACCTGGCGCCCCGTCTCCGCCTCCCACACACGGGCCGTATTGTCCTCGCTCGCGGTGACGATGCGCTTGCCGTCCGGGGAATACGTCGCGCTCAAGACCCTGGCCCCATGTCCGGCCAATACCGTTCGTGTGGCTTCTACGACATAGCGTGCGCCTCGGAGTAGATCGGGCAAGGTGGGATTGGGAGAGTGCTGGGCCTGCGCCCGGTGCAGCCACAGCACCGCTTCAATAGGACTATCTCTTTCCAACAGCAACTGCCGTCCCTGTTCGACATATGTTTCTAGTAGCTGCTGTCGGATCCGCTCGCTGGCTTCATCTGCATCGTGTCGCCGCTGTCGCTCCTGAGTGATGTAGATACAAGCCGCAACGACCAGGGCCAGGAAGACCGCGGCGACCGAACCCCAGCGGAGAACTCTCTCTCTCTGCTGCTGCTGCTCGGCGGCCTTCAAGAAAGCTGCCTGTAGCGGGCTCAGCTCCTCGGGTTTGCGCTTCCAGTAGTCGCGGAGCAGGTCGAGATCGGGTTGGCGCCACAGCCGCCCTGGTCGCTGCTGGTCCTCATCCCACAACCGGGCTGCCTCAGCGGCACGGTCATGGAGGCGGCGGTCGGCCCGGCTCTCATTGATCCACTCGGCCAACTCGGACCAGTGGTCAAAGAGTGCTTCGTGCGTGAACTCGGCCACAGCTGCAGAGGCTTCGCCCGAGAGCGTCAGCAGTCGGGCATTCTCGGTCGCGAACTTGCGCAGCACGGCCAGGACGTCGGCGTCGGTTTCGCCGCTCCCGCACAGGTCGCGAATCGGCGCGCGTCGGCGCGTGTCGCGCGTTCCCTCGCCGAACTGCACCAACCGGACAAGCGCCCGCCGGGTCGTCGTTTGCTCGCGCTCGGTCAACGATTTGTAGATTTTCTGCGCTGCGTCGGCCAGCCCGCCGCCCACGCCGCCTAGCTTGCGCAGCGTATGGCCAGGCTCCTCTCCGCGCTCCATGCCTGCCCAGATCCGGGTCAGCGCAAACTCAAGGAGCGGTAGAGCGCCCTGGCTGTCGTGTGACTCGTGGAGCAAAAGCTCTACCGTGGCCTCGTCAATTGGGCGCCCCGCCTGCGCGGCTGGCTCAACGATGACCTGGCGGAGTTCGTCGTAGCTCATTCCACTCACCACTACACACTGGTTCGCAATCAGTCGGTTCAGGGCTAGGTGGTGGCGCTGGGTTTCGCCCAGGAAATCGCTGCGCAGTGTCAGGACTACCGAGATATTGGGAGCGCTGTCCTGCGCCGCATGCAGGAGCAGCGCGACGAACAGATCGCGCTCGGTCGCATCGCGGCAGAGCGTGTAAATCTCCTCGAACTGATCCACCAGCACCAGCACCGGTCGCTCGGCGGACTCCGGCAACTCCGCCGCAAAGCGGCGAAGTCCTTGCGCCCAGGCGTCTTTGTTGCGCAGCAGCCGTTCGATCGAGATGACCCGCTCAGCGGGCAGGACGGTGCCATCGTCCGGCAGGAGCGGCAGGAGCACCCGCGCTAGGCTTTCGACCGGTCGCTCGCCCGGCTTGAGGATCGCGCTGCGCATCGGCTGCGGCCCTGGTACGGGAGACCGGAGCAGCGCCGCCAGCAATCCAGCACGAGCGACGGACGACTTGCCCGACCCGGACGGCCCCAGGATGGCGAGCAGCCGGGTGGCGTCGGGTTTCTCGCACAGCGCCTCGAACCGCTGCAACAGATTGTCGGTCAGCGCCTCGCGCCCGAAAAAAAGGTACGCCTCCTCCACCTGGAAGGCCGCCAGGCCACGATAGGGGTTGCGCTGGCCGGTAGCGGGTGGACGCTGGCGTCTCTCGTACGCAGCCAAACCCTCTGGGTTGTAGGTGTGCACTGCCGTCCGGATCTTTTGCCCTTCGACCACATCAAGGAGCAGGTTGACCTTGGCCACTCGATCCATGTTGTTCGCGAAGCGAGCCGCCGCCTCGGGAAGGGAATCCCCACAAACAGCCTCAAGATCCGCGTCGGTCGGCAGGACAGCCCGCAGCATCTGCCTCAATGCGGCACGGGACGTTGTTGGATGGGTCGGCATAGCGGGCGAGTCTGGCGCGGGATTCTACTCAGCTTTGGTTGATGGGTTGGTGGGATTCCGCCTCCACAGGGACGCGCGGCGGGCAAGCGCAGCGTACCCGGCAAGCCTTAGAGGGCAAGCCGCTTCGGGCCGGACTTCAGATGAGACGAGAGCGATCGGGCCGACCGTAGCCTCGTAGCTTGAGGTACGTCTCGAAAAAATACATCATGTTCAGGTGAGTTACCGTCGCATAAGGTGCGTAAACTTGTAGTTGAGGAGTCCTTTGGACAGAGGTAGTCCGCATCTTTCGGCACGGACCGAGATGAGTCTGGCGTACAAATTCCTCTGCCGTCGCCGACTCAGGCATTGTTCAGGCTCTCACTTCCCTGGCAATGGCACCGAAACAACGTTTGAGACTCCTACCCGCACACGGGTGGTAGGCGCATGCTGGGCAGACGGTGTGCCCCCGGTGTAGGCTCGCAGCATGAAAGACATCCCCCCAGCTCCACGGCGTTATTATTCTCTCCGAACGGGCCGCAACGCGGGCGCCATTGTCCTGGATCTGCCCATGCTCAAGAAGCTATGGAGCGGTCGTGTGAATACGTTCCTTCGAAAGGAGTATTTCCAGGGGGCATTTGGGAAGGACTGTGTGGACGAGGCTGGCGACCCTGGCGAACTCGGCGAGGACATCCAGGGACATATTCTGCTGAAAATCCGAAAGACTAATCTCTGGCCAATTCACTCGCACGTGGACGGGTACACCGAAGATGATCTGTTTGATATGACTGAGTTTCTGTTCGATTGCGTGTCGAAGCCAAGTGGAGGATACTACCATAGCTATTCAGGCTGCGGCTGGCACTACGACACCTTCGACAAGGCCACGGGGCGTCGTGAGTTTCGCGCGGACATGAACGAGCTCTTCCGTGACTATGGACCTGGCTACGAACTGTCCGAGGATGGCGAAGTCATCGGCGCAGTAGATCTCGGAGAGCAGTTTGTCTCCGCAAGACCGACCCGTCGGAAACTCACTTTCTCCCCCAATGTCTTCCAGATACCTGAGGAAGCATCTGTCGAGTCTGACCTCGTGGCGGTGATGATGCCGTTCGATGCGACCTTTGCACACACCCATGCGGCGATCAAGGCGGCGTGCGACGCGAGTAGCCTCCGGTGCGTCCGCGTAGACGACATCTGGGAGGATTCTGTTCTCGTCCAGGATATCTTCAATCTGGTCTGCCGCGCACATATCGTTGTTGTTGATTTCAGTACGAAGAACGCCAATGTCATGTACGAAACAGGCATCGCTCATACGCTGGGGAAGCACGTAGTTCCCATTGCCCAAGCCCGCACCGATATCCCCTTCGATCTTCAGCACCATCGGTATCTGCCGTATCTCCCGAACAGGGAGGGTTTGGCGAAGCTAACGGTCGATCTCGCGGCCAGGCTCAAGCAGCTTCGGATACCTGTTCCAATAGTGGAGCCGCCGTCCTCGCCTGCGACGCCTGAATTCGGTGGAGAAGACGATATCCCGTTCTAGACGCTGAACCTGGAGTCTGGAGGTGGAAATTCTGGAACCATTGGAACGTATGCAGTCTCGGTGTGTCGGCCGTGTACTGCGAAGCCTTCGTTCGCTGGGCTACGTACCGATAACTCCGTGGAGACCGGGCGGAGTGTAGGACGTACGCAGCAGCGACTGAAAGCAAGGTTCGGCTGGGCGCCCTTGGCGGATGGGATGTATTCTCCGCGCCATGTACAATCTATTGGTTGCTGGCCGAGAGGAAGCGTGGGACTTTCCTCCGTACCACCTGTTTGATGTCAAGCGGTACCTGGCGTCGACCGAGGCAGGGATCGTCCACCGGTTTCAGAATCTTGCTGCCCCTGCCGTGTTGGAGGCAATCCGCTCCTTGCCCGCGCTTTTCATGTACGAGAAGACGGTCGGGGCCCCCGGTTGGGCGGGCCGCATCACGAACGCTACGATCGCGAACGGCGGAGTCGACATCATGTTCGAGGTAGATCGTTCTCGGGCGATTACATGGGACCAATTGAAGCCCTTTCACTATCCATTAGGCATCACTGATCCCGTCGAGCTGGAGACTACGCATTGGGCAGTCAAGGACCGTGACCTTGATGCTGTGCTGTCCCGCGCGTTCCCCAACGCCGGTCATTACGTTTCCGCGTTGCCTGCCGAGCGCAAAATCACCTTTGCGCCCAGCGTGTTCAAGGTGCCGGACGGAGGCATCGAACTGGATCTCGTCGCCGTAATGATGCCGTTCGCGGGCTTTTCTGGAACACACGAAGCTATCAAGGCCGCGTGCAACCTAAGTGGCCATAGGTGCGTCCGCGTCGATGACATCTGGCAGGACAGCACTGTCATCCAAGACGTGTTCTCGCTGATCTTTCACGCAAACATCGTAGTAGTGGATTTCAGTGGCAAGAACGCGAACGTGATGTACGAAACAGGGATCGCGCACACACTCGGCAAGCACGTTGTTCCAATTACCCAGTCCAAAGGCGATGTGCCCTTCGATCTCCTGCATCACCGCTATCTGTCGTACTTCCCCAATAGTGAAGGGCTCGCGAAACTGACGCAGGAGCTTGCGGTCCGACTCAAGCAACTCGGCAGAGGCGTCGGCTAGTCCTGCGTTCCAATAGCCTCTAAGTGAGATCGTCGCGAGCCTAAAACACCGCCGTTTCTTTCTCTCCAGCCCCTTGTTTGGCATTCAGGGACGACGGAACGATCTGCGCGGGCGGCGCTTGGCCTTCCCTGACTAGAAAGGAAACTATCGATGGCTACGTGGGCTCACCCCAAGAGCAACTCGATGTTATCGGCCCCTTTTTAGTTGCGCAGTAGGTTGGAATCAAGCGCCGCCGCCCCTTGCCTGATGGTCGCCCCGTTCACAACGTTGCACATCCTGAGAAGTTCTCAAGTGGCTCGCCCATTACAACGGAGCGCGAAGAGTACCCCCTTCAGGTAGGCGGGGTAGATCGCGATTTGTTCAGGGGGCATGAGACTCTCCTGTTGGAGTCGGTTGGCTACAGAAGGGGAATCCGTGCGGCGAGGGCGTCAGACCAATCGCCGGACAAGTGCCAGCTTGCAGGGTATGTACCTCGCGACCACTAGCCCAGTCAGCGACGGTTAGTCGAGCCATATATCTCTCTGGCTGGACGCGGGGCAGGGCAGACGGAGGGACTTCGCGGGACCTCCTGTCGAGGTCCACGCGATAGGGCGGTGAGCTTACTTCACATCCAAGACCAGCTCTCGCTTACAGGAAATAACATACTGCTCTCCAACCCGGACTACTCGGAAGCCTCTGTCATCAGCTGCGGCCTTCAGTTTCGCGTAAGACGCATACTTCTCCACACTTTTGCAGCTACGGCGAACCACACCGCCACTGCTGGCCTGAGCCGCCTCAAAAATCTGCTGAATCCAAATATCCTCATTCTGTTTCTTTTCACGCATCACTTTTCCTCTTCACTGCGAACTTTGTAATAACCATTGTAAATACATAAGAATTAGCTACCTACTGTGAACTCGTGCTCTATGGGTCACCTCCTGTCATTCAGCGCCAAAGATTCTGCCAGATCCCAAACCTATTGTCCAGGAGGGCGCCGCGCTACATCGCTGATGACACGCCCGAGCCGCGGCCCCCCCAAACCGTTGAGCGCCTCGCGGATCTGAAGCATTACACTACGTCGCCGAGGTGGCCGCGTGGTTCGGGTCTGGGTCTGGGCCTGCGCCCGCGGTCCCTCCAGTGCCCGCTCGCCTGAGGCACCCCAGAGCGTGCATCGCGGTCGGGTCGGGTTTGGCCTAGTCGCGGACAGGAGCGCCGAGGATGAACTGGGTCGGCCTGAGTGGATCAGGGGCGCACACAGCAGCCTCTAGTCCTCCGGAACATCGAGGCAGGAGCAGAGAGACTTAGCCTCGGAATCCCGAGTCCTTCAGGAAGCGGAGATACGGCACCCACGGGATGCCGTAGTGCTCGCAGACGTTGGGGATCTGGACCCTAGGCGACCCGTGGCCCGCCTTCTGCTCGTAGGTGACGACGGTTAGCTGTCTCTGCCTGGCGAGTGCGACGATGAATGGGTCCGCGCTGTTCTTGGTCGACTCTGGGTTGATCCACGATGGGAACTGGTTGACGATTTCTGCGACGTAGCCCTGCTGCTGCTCATCGAGCGGAACGAAGAGTCCATCCCTCGCCTTGATGTATTGGAGGAGTTCGTCGTCCTTCTGATCAAGCTCGTGGTGAACCTCATGCGCCGCGAGGATCGATCCGTCTACGATACACCGGTCGATGTGTTCCCACACCGAGGGAAAGAGGTCCAGCGGGTAGTAACGTCGCCAGGGGTTGACGAAGGCGCTCGTATCGAAGCAGTACATGACCAGTTCTCTCAGGCGCCCCCACGCGCTAGGTTGACTTGCTGCTCCAAGGCTGACAGGTGCTTCAACTTCATGTCGAGGTACTCTGAGACGTTGACCGTAGTGATTGCCTCGTTGTGAAGCGCCCCAAGAACCAACTGGACATAATTGCGGCCCTGCGTGCGAAGAACCTTGTCAGCGCCAGACTCCGCACCGCCGCCACCGGCAGCGGCAAGTGGCCTCATCGACCACTCCGCGCACTTGTCTCGGTAGAATGATTCCGTGGTGAAGGACAAGATGAGCAGGCGTCGCAGGGCGACGTGCTGGCTGACCTTAAAGTGCTTGGCGATCTTGGACAGCTCTAGGTCGGTCCAGACGGTGCTCCTTCCGTGGTTCCTCACGGTTTCGAACGACCGCATGGCCGCGTCGGGAAGCAGAGCGGAGCCAGCGACGTAGTTGCAGAAGGTTTCGACGCTCTGGCTAGGGGACGCAGGAGACTCCTTCAGGTTGCACAGGCCAGATCGGTTGAGCAGCAAGTGCGCAAACTCGTGGAGCAGAGAGAAGATGCGCGCCTGCGGCGAGTCCTTCGTGTTTACAACGATTGTCGGATAGGGCTTCCGGCTGATGGAGAACCCGCGCATCTCCTCGACAGCGATCCCCCCCACCTGGAAAACCAGCACGCCTAATGACTCTAGGCCTGTCCGCCAAGCCTTGAACGCCTGGTACTCGTCCCGCCACTGCTCGTGGCTTCTCTCTTCGATCCCGAGCATCCTGCGCACCCTGGCCGCCACGGTGTCGGTGTTCTCGTAAGCATCCACCATGCCAATGAACGACCAATCATGTACCGGGCCGTACTCGGCAAGGCTCGCGGCGGCCTCTTGCTTTTCACGGATACGCCGCATCGCAAGTAATAGCTCCGCCGAAGGTTGCACATCGGCATCCGGGGTTCGACGGAAATCAGCTACTTCTGCCCGACCTGGCCGGGGTATCTGCTTCAGGTAGAAGATCGCCATGGGGCGCCGATATGTGTCAGCGGCGGCTCTAAGCTGGGGGATGCTGAGTTGATCGCTGCCCACCTCGCAAGCCACGAGCTTCTCGACCGTTATGCCGATCTTCTTGGCCGCAATCTCCAGGGGAAGACCGCGTTGCTCTCTCGCCCACAGCAAGACTGCCGGAGTAATGAGCGCGTGGACCCGTTCAGCCATGACACCTCAAAGTATATTCAGAACTCTGACTCGGCAACTTGAGTATCGGAATCTCAGCCAGTCGATCCATCTCTGCGGGGCCGATCCCTAAATTAGCTGGGCGGAGCTAGTCCGTCTCGCCTTCGCCGCCTCCGGCGGCGAGTGTCGCGGGTCGGCATGCCTCTCCATCCGTGTCGGCCCAGCCAGCAGCGGCTGACCTTAGAAGTGACACTTGGTGGGCAGCGAAGGCAGCAGCGGGCACTTGGCAGAGTCTCCCTCACACTTGAGGTGCATCTTGCAGTAGCCGGTGGCGTTGAGGCTGCTCGCGAGGATCGTCCAGCCGTAGAAGGACCTCGTCCTAGATGTGTACTTGCCGTACGCACCGAAGACGGTCATCCGATGGGCCGATGGGCTCGGCCCAGGCGCTTTGTCTGCGACCTCTCGGAGCACGGATCGAATCGGCGCCACCATGCACGGGATGAAGTGTTCTGTAGCGCGCATCTCGGTGCGAGCGACGCCGCCACCAGTGAAGCCATGGACGTTCCCATCGTCATCGGTCGGGGTCCAACTCCACATGAGGAACACCCGATTCGGGAATGGGGAAGGAGCGGCAGGCTTGTCCCAGTCGGGGGAGAACTTCAACCAACCATACGATGAATCGATTTCCCAGTGCAGGTCTGGATCGGCAGGCTTGTCGACGGCCTGCGGATCCACGACATACTGCACGGGCTGCCCCGCCGAATCCGTCAGCAGAGGCACCCCGTGTGACTCGCAAGACGCACCGTTGCCGGCGGCGGCGCTTGGCTCCTCATGGAGGGCGAGGCTACCAACCTCGGGTCCATGATTGGTCTTGACCGCGACATCATCGCTCTCGACCCAACCATCGTGTTTTGTCTCGTGGGCCCAGACGCGGAATAACCGCTTTCCATCGATGTCAATTGCCTCGAGGGTCTGCATTCGGATCGGCTCAAGTTTGGTGCCATCCCTCAGCGGTACCTCGCCAAGCTGGGCGTGGCTCGCGTCGTAGGTCTTGATCGGCTTCCCGTCGCGAGTGTGATCAACCTCAACGCCGCCACCTCCGAGCGTGTGGCGAAGCCCTGCGTGATTGAAGATGCTCGCCGCAGCATACCCATCGGTGAGCGCCGCACGGGCAGTGACAACTACTGTGGTGTCGTCCGCAGCATTCGGGGAGTCGCACCCAATTGAGAGCATTAGCCAGGCCAAGATCGTCGCGTTGAACGGGAAATTTCCGATTACAGGTCGAGTCGGCATGAGGAGCTCCGTGGGGTTCGGGTCGCCATCCTGGCAAACGGGATCGTCGCTTCGCCAGCCAACACCCCAAGGTGCTGTTATTGTGGTTTGCGTACCGCAGTGGGTGGCGTAGGTCAAGGTGGCGGTTCGACCTCCGAGCGAGCGCGGGGTCCAGCCGACGACCGAGCGCTCAGGCCCAGGGTCAGTCTGGACCGAGCGCCGACCTCTGGCTTGTGGCAATCCGATCT
>CALLYL010000663.1 GCA_937859535.1 uncultured Myxococcales bacterium | reverse complement strand
ATCTGTCGCTGGAGTCTCATCTCGATTTCTCGGTGGTTGACTCGGGAATATTGGATTTGGCTCAGCAGGGCGATCGTGATGGGGGTGTACGGGATGGTGGCACTCAGAGCGACGCCGCTCCCGCACCGACCGATCCGTTTGACCCTGCGAGCTGTCTGGATCCGGCGCTGTCTTCTGCGCAAGCCTTGACGGTCCTGGGCATGAGCACGCGCAGAAAGTTGGCCGATGCGACACTGTACCGGCGCACCCGCACCTGCACTGGCATGTCTCCTCCGACCTGTGGAGCGTGGAGTTCACCAGTTCCGCATACCCAAGACCTCCTCACGTACTCGGGGGGGGTGACCACGGCCTATAAGAACTTTGCCTTTCCAACCCACCTCATCCTGTTTTCGCAGGCGGGCACGCCCAAGTGGACCATCCGCCATGAGACGGACTATCGCCACGATGCAACCGCCAACAACCGGGGCGTGGGCTTTTCGTTCGGTAGTGACCCGATGGTCAATACCTATCCGGTGATCTATGTGTGGGACTTTGCTCCGGCACCGAATCGCTATGACGATCTGCAAGGGTTGCTGGGAGAGAAGGCTCAGCTACACGCCGCCGAGCACTGCGCACGAGTCGTGTTTACCAGCGGTATCACCACGGAAATAGCTGCCCTCTATACCTACTAGTTGCCGGTCCGGACGCGAACGGTTGCGCCGCGACAGATGCGGGTTCGCTGGCCGACTTGGCTGTGTCACCCAGCACGACCAGTGGTCGGCATGCGGCACCGAGGGGTTCAATGGCAGTCGCTTGGCTGTGGTAGGTCATCCGCTCGGTCCGATAGCCAGTGTCTTGGCTAGGACAGGTGAAGACGTGGGTGCGGAAGGCAGCAGCCAGCGGTTCGCAGGGATGTGGACTGGGTATGGAAGGCAGCAGCCAGCGGTTCGCAGGGATGTGGACTGGGTATGGAAGGCACGGGCTAGCGGTTGGCAGGGATGTGGTCTGGGTATGGAAGGCACGGGCTAGCGGTTCGCAGGGATGTGGTCTGGGTATGGAAGGCACCGGTCGGCGTTTGGATGGGATACCGACCAGAATGAGAAGGTGCTCGCCAGCGTTCGGAAGGGCCGAGGGTTGGGTTTTGAAACAGACTGGCTGGGGTTCATGCCATCGCGGCAGCCTTGGCTACGGAGTTGCGACCCAGGAGAGTCCGGGGCCGAGCGGCGAGAGTGGAGCTGCTGAGGTCTATTGGGTAAGGACCAGTCCCAGACGTGCGTAGCGCACGCCACTGGGGACGGCACCGAGGAGCGCTTCGGCCAACTCGACCGGACGAACGCCGCCTTGGTTGTCGATGCGGACGCGGGCCCGAACGACTTCGTAATCAGCCGACCATCCCAGTTCACTGCGAACCGACTGCGAAGACTCGCCCGCGAGATGCTCGGCTTGTATCAGGAACTGCTGTACATCGACGCGTTTGGCTTCACTGCCGGCTTTGCCAGGACGTTCAACGACCAGCGGTCGCTCGGACCAGGTCTGGACTTGATCGAGAGCGCTTTGGACCTCCGGAGCTGTGTCGTCTTTGGGAACACCGATCGCGAAGTCAGCAGCGGTGATAAGTCGTGACACGGCCTTGTCTTCAGGGGTCAGCAGCGTCACTTCATCGACGATAAAGCCCTCGGGGGCGGCGGCGAGCAGCCTGCTCCGTAGCTCCTCCGCTGAAATGAAGTCACTGCTGTCTTTGGGTCGCTCCAGCCGCAGGTCCACCACCTCGCCCAGGCTGACCACCCCAAGTCCGAGTGCTGGGCCAAACACCATGTCGGGCTTGGGATGGAAACCACGGGTGTAAATCGGCTCACAGCCTGCTCTGCGCAGCATCCGCTGAAGCAGTCGCATGGCATCGAGATGCCCGATAAAGGCAGCCCGTCCTAGCTTGCGGTAGCGCAGCCGATAGCGCTGTCCATCACTCTGGGCAAAGGCTGCCTTTTTACGTGGCTGGCCTCTCTCGGACTGCTCCTTGGCCACTTCTTCATTCGAGCGGGGTGCTTCGGGGCGGTTTTCGGCACCGAGCTTGCGGAGTGCGACCAGCCTGTCATCGCGCATCTGGGTCAGGTCGCAGGCAATACCACAGTCAAAACAGACCAGCTTCCGGCTATCGGCCAGTGCGTCATCGACGTTGCTGTGGTGGAGCAACGACCCGTACGGCTTGCCGCAGGGGGGAGAGAGTCGATCTTTGAGCGCCTTTTTGTACTCGCTGCGCAGAAAGCCCTCTTCAATCCCGATATCGAGGTGATCCCACGGTAGTCGAGCCGTCAGCGGCAGTGTCATGAAGTATGGTTCGGGATCGATGCCCACCTCGGCCAGTGCTTTTTGCCAGATCTCGACATCGAACTGATCGTCCCAACTGTCGAATCGTGCCCCGTTGCGATGGGCAATCTCGATGACGTCGGCTAATCGGCGGTCGCCTCGGGAAAAGATGCCTTCGAGCCACGACATCTGTTTTTCGTGGTACTTGAACTCGATGCGCTCTCGTCGCGCCAGCTCGCGCAGTAGCTGCTGCTTACGCGCCAGTTCGTTCAGGTTGTCCTGGCTGCACCACTGAAACGGTGTGTGCGGCTTGGGTACGTGATTTGACACCGACACGGTGACTTCGGCATCACGGCGAATTCGCCGACCCAGTCGCCGGAGCCGCACCGCTGTCTCGATGATGCCAGCGACGTCTTCGTCAGTTTCCGTCGGTAGACCAATCATGAAGTAGAGCTTCATGCGAGACCAACCGCGAGAGAACACGTTTTCTGCCGAGCGACTGATGTCCTCTTCGGTGATGTTCTTGTTGATGACATCACGCATGCGCTGGGTACCTGCCTCGGGGGCGAAGGTCAGGCCGGTGGCGCGTACACTCGACATCTCATCGAGAATCTCCGGCGACAGGCCATAGGCGCGCAGCGAGGAGACGGATAGCGACACACGCTCCTCACGCAGGCGTCCCATGACCTTTTTCATCAGTGGCAGGATGCATGAAAAGTCCGCCGTCGATAACGAGGTCAGCGAAGTCTCATCGTAGCCGCCCTTCTTGATGCTCTGAATCACCGATTCGACGATCGAATCTGGGTCACGCTCGCGAACCGGACGATAGATCATGCCGGCTTGGCAAAAGCGACAGCCTTCGGTACAGCCTCTGGCAATCTCGATGCTGGCGCGGTCGAAGATCGCTTCGGCATACGGTACCGGTGTATCCGATGGGAATGGGAAGTCGTTGAGGTTGGCGACGTAGACCCGAGTGACCCGCTCGGGCACTCGCGGATCGAGCGGGCGGTCGACAACCTGTCGTCCGGTTTCGGGATCGACCGTGAGCGAGTACAGAGACGGCACATAGAGGTAACCGCGCTCGGCCAGGCGAATCAGTCGTTCTTGTCGGGGGACGCCTTCCCGTTTCCAGCGTGCCCAATCGAGCAGCACGCTGGGCAGAACCTGCTCGGCTTCTCCTATCAAGATGCAGTCGAAAAATGGAGCCACTGGTTCGGGATGGGTCGCGACCGGGCCACCTCCCAGGATCAGCGGATGGTGCTCTGTGCGGTCGATGCTACGCAGCGGGATCCCGCTTAGCTCTAGCAGCGTCAAGCAGTTGGTGTAGGTCAGCTCGTACTGGAGCGACATTCCAACGACATCGAAGTCCGAGAGCGGGCGCGCCGACTCCAGCGACAAGAGCGGCAGCTTCCGCTTGCGCAACTCGCTCTCCATGTCGACCCACGGCGTGAAGGTTCGCTCGCAGAGGATGCGTGGATCCTTGTTCAGCAGTGAGTAAAGGATCTTCGTCCCGAGATGAGACATGCCGATCTCGTAGACATCGGGGAACGCCAGTGCGACCCGTACCTCGGCGGTGTCAAAGTCCTTGCACACCGACTGGTATTCGCCGCCCAAGTAGCGGGCGGGCTTGTCGACGAACGAGATAAACTCCGAATAGGGATGATTGAGGAGCAGCATCGACGGCGGTGTATCGACAATCTGACGTAACGTCAAGTTTGAGAGGACAACATCACCAAGCCTAGTGGCTCGGAAGCTCTGCGGCGCAGCAGCCATGGAAGCCGGTTTGACCGGGCATTGGGCGGGGCGTGTTCATCATGGGCTCTCGTTCGACCAGACCCTTGAGGGTGGCGAGGTTTGCCTTCATGGCGTGCTCCACATCTCGTGCGAACAGTGGCGTGAGCAGGCGAATGACCAGTGAGTTGTAATGCGCCGAAGAGCGCTGGTGGAGCGTGGTCCTCTTGCCGCTTGGTCCGTCGTGCTCGACCAGGTTGTAGTCGATGTCATCCACGAACTCTGCGTGATCGAGGCGCACGGTCAGCGACCGGGGCGGTACCATGGCGAGTGTCTCACTGATCAGCTCGTGGCGACGACCGCCGAGGACCATGACCACTTGGGCACGTCGTCCGACCTTGAGCTCGTCATTGGTTTGAAAAGACTCCATGCCCTGGATCCACTTGATGAGGCTCGGTCCATCGGTCAAAAACGGGAAGATCGATTCCGCAGGGCGGTCGATCTCGATCTGGGCTTCGGTGTTCGCCACGTTGCGTCCACCGCCGAGCATCACCATCACTCCTACAAACACGATGAGCAGCAGTCCCACTACCGAACCGAGCCGCACCAGCCACTTGATCATGAACGCTCCTTTGTAGGTGGGCGTGTATAGCGAACGCTTGCCTACGTCAAGGTTGCCTTTACGGAGTCGGCACAAACGCGATATGCTGGAAACGAAAAGCAATCTAGCCGCAGCGCTCCTCACTGTAGGAATGCGCTGGTTGGGAAGGAAAAGGACGATGCCCGATCAACCTGTAGAGAGTGAGACGCCCCCCGAGGTCGCTGTTGCCAACGATGAGGCCAAAGGCCGCGATGGCGATCCAAACCCCAACGCCGACGAGCAGAACGATCCGGGCAGCGAACTTCAGCAGCGCGCCTAGCTCCTAGCGAACCGTACGTCGCTTCGCAAGTGTCCCGCTGGATAGGGAAGTGCGCTTCCCAGGTCGCCCGGGATCGGGCTGACCGCAACGCTCTCAAAAGATTGGAGAATTTGGAGGTTTCTTCGGGCTGGTTCTGACACTAGCTTATGAAGTAGCCGCACCGAATACACAGTCATAAAGGAGAGCGATCATGCCGTTTCGCCTACGTGCTTTGAGTCCGCGATCACGCTTCCTTCTCGTCTCGACGCTGGCGCTTTCGCTCGGTGTCTCCGCGACTCAGTGCGGGAGCACGATCCTTGGCGGAGACGAATCCGGCGATGACATGGGCTCGGACCATCCGAAGCAGCTCATGTATCTGACGGTCTCTCCTGACAATGACGTGATCCAGGTCGACGTCAACCAGACGGTGCAGAAGTCATTTGCCGTCGTGGCCCACTATAGTGACTCTTCAACGGCTGATGTCACGGCCAGTTCCACGCTATCGCTGGAAAATGCCACAGTGGGGGCGCTGACGGGGATGACCTTCACGTCTGCGATGAGCGCGACGGCCAAGGTTGGCTTTTCGAAAGTGATTGCTAGCTACACCGCCAATGGTCAGACGCTGACCGGCTATGCCAACCTGACGGTGGTATGGCTTCGCCTGAGCGGTGCCGCCACGGACTTTTTCTTCAAGCTGCCGTACATGGGCGGCGCACAGGACCAACTGCTTCAGTTTGGCACCAACGTGCAGTCGCTCGACTCGTTCTTCGCCGTCGATACGACCGGCAGCATGGGGCCATCGATCATGGCGCTGAAGAACAGCCTGACCAATACCATCATCCCCGGAGTCAAAGCGGGCGCAGCCAAGGATGCTCAGTTTGGGGTCGCTGCGGTCGAGGACTTCCCAGCAGGTGGCTACGGTACAGCCAATAGCTTTCCGGGCAATCTGGATGATCAGCCACTGATTATGCTCCAGAACATTTCGGCGGATCTGACGGCGGCTCAGACGGCAGTTGCCAAGCTCCTCAATGGCTCGAACCCACGGGGGGCGGGGGCCGATCTGCCGGAAGGACAGATGGAGGCGCTCTTTCAACTGGCGACTGGCGTTGGCAACATCGTTTCGGGAATCGTCAACATCCCGGCGAACAAGGTCGGACTCGGCGGCGCTGGGTTCCGCAAGGGAGCGTTGCCAGTGATCACGATGATCACCGATGCCGTGTTTCACACCAAGGGTGAATCTGCGACGCCGTGCTCGTACCAAGATGCTGCCGGGAATCATCCGGTGGCGAGCGACTATGTCGGTGCTGTGGCAGGCGCGGCCCACAGCCGTTCCGAAACGCATGCAGCGCTAAACAGCATCTGCGCCAAGGTGATTGGTGTTTCGGCACTGAGGACGACGATTGGCTACACCACCAATCCAAACGGTGTGTGCGCAGCGACGGCAGACCTTGTGGCCGCTGCGAAAGCAACCGGGGCGGTGGTTTTGCCATCGGCTTGGGATGCCGGCGCTCGTCCGGCCGGTTGCGCCGCAGGTCTGTGCTGCACGGGACTCAATGGAGCCGGTGAAGCGGCGGATGCCAATGGCGAGTGTCCGCTGGTGTTCAAGGTGGCGCAGGATGGCTCGGGCCTTGGCTCGCAGGTAACGGCGGGCATCACACAGGTGGCGAGATTCTCGAAGTTCAACGTGACGACTCAAACCTCCGGCAACGCGGCCGGGGATTTGGGCGAGATGCTCCCAGCGGGCAAGACCGCCGCAGACTTCATTACGGCGATTGTGCCAAAGGATGCAGCGCCCCCTGCCGCACCGCCGGTTCTGCCCTCGCCGGTGATTGCAGGCACTGCCTTCACCAAGGTTTATCCAGGGAGCACTGTGCGCTTTACCGTCACGGCGGAGAATACGATGGTGCCACCAGCCGCGACTCCGCAGGTTTTTCGCGCCAAGATCAAAGTTCTCGCTGGTGGCTGCACAGACCTCGATGAGCGCGAGGTCATCATCCTCGTTCCGCCCAAAGCGCCGCCGGTTGTCGGGTAGCGCACCTCCATCTGCAAGTGGCGTTGTAACTTTTCGTGTCCGCAGTGGACAAACGGCGCTAGGCTGCGGCGCATGTCGTCGTCTCCTTCTTCCGAACACGCCTCTTCGTTTCCGTCGCCATCACCTGCTGAGGAGCTGTCGGCCACCCAGGCGCTGTGGCGCATTGCTCGGGCACTTCCTATCGTCGAGCGCAGCTACGCAATCATTCGCTTCATGATTTTGCGGGTGAAGCTGCTGGCGACGATGGATCTGCTCCTGCCCGCAGAGGGTCCGATCCTGGATGTGGGCTGTGGGTTTGGGTTGTGGTCCGCGTACTTTTCGCAGATGCAGCCGGGTCGTCGCATCATCGGGATTGATCCGAATGCACACCGCATCGCGATGGCCCAGAAGGTGGCTGAGAAGCTTGGGGTGAAGACCGAGTTTTTTGCTGAGGACGTTCGACAGACCGCCGCCAGGGGCCCGTTTCGTGCGGTGTATCTGCTCGATGTCCTACACCACATTCCGTCGGCGGATCAGGTTGAGGTGGTCAGTCAGTTGACCGACATGCTGGAGGAGGGCGGCACGTTGGTGATCAAAGACATCACGACCAAGCCGTGGCTGGGACTCAAGTTCACCGAGATCCTCGACCGAGCGATGGTGGGAATGAAAGAGGAGCTAGCGTATCGTCACCACAACGAGTGGAGCGAGCTGCTTCGCGACTTGGGCTATTCCGTTCGAGTCGTCCGCGTTCCTGATGTACTGCCGTACCCGCACGTCATCATCGCTGCCACCAAGGGCAAGCGTCCCGTCGTTGTTTCGTCGCAGAGCGCCGTCCTGAACTAAGTTCCACCGTTTCCTTTCCGCCTCGTGCTCGCTTTTCAGATCGGTTGGATGAGTAGCGTTCTCCGGGCTAAACTCCCTGCATGTGCTTGCTGAGGCTGTCGGTTGGATCGAGAGAGTGTCGATATGGTTGACAAACACGCAGCGCGGTCCGCCGGTCCGCTGATTGACATCACTCGGCCAGAGTTCAAGGCCAATCCGTTTCCGTACTACGCGAACCTGCGCGACAGCGAGCCGGTATCGCGGGCCCGGATGGGGCGGATGGAAGGCTGGCTGGTGACTCGTTACGATGATGTGCTGACCACTCTCAAAGACCCACGGTTTGGGAAAGACGTGCGGCGGGTGCAGAGTTCAGCGGAGCTGTCCAAGCGACCGTGGATGCCGGACTTCTTGCGGGCGATGGAGTGCAACATGCTGGACCAAGACGACCCAAACCATGCCCGGTTGCGTGCCTTGGTCCATCGAGCGTTCACACCGGCACGAATCGAGCGGTTGAGGAGTCGAATCGTGACGCTGGCCGGCGAGCTGCTCGATAAAGTCCAGGCCCAAGGGGAGTTGGAGCTCATCCGAGACTTTGCACTGCCGCTGCCGCTGACCGTGATTGGCGAACTACTTGGGGTGTCTGCGGAAGACAGAGTGCGGTTTCAGCGCCTTTCGCAAAACGCACTGTTGCCGCCGACTACGTTAAACATCGTAAGGATGCTCCCTGCGATGTGGCTGCTCATCCGGTACGTCCGCAAGCTGCTGATGGAACGGCGTCAACACCCGCAGGACGATCTGTTGACCGCGCTTTCGCAGGCTGAAGAATCCGGAGATCGTTTGAGTGAGGATGAGCAGGTGGCGATGGTGCTGCTGCTGCTGATTGCCGGTCACGAAACGACGGTCAACTTGATCTCCTCGGGGATGCTGGCGCTTCTGTTGCATCCTGAGCAGTTGGAGTGGCTGCGGGGTCGCCCCGAGTCCATCAAAACCGCTGTTGAAGAGCTGCTTCGTTTCACCAATCCGGTAGAGACCGCCACCGAACGGTATGCCGGAGAGGACATCACGCTGCACGGACAGACGATTCGACGAGGCGAGTTGGTGTGGGCGGTCTTGGCTTCGGCCAACCGCGATCCATCGCACTTTGCTCGACCTGATGAACTGGACTTGCAGCGCGATCCGAACCGTCACCTGGCGTTTGGTCAAGGGAACCACTTTTGTCTGGGGGCACCGCTGGCCCGAATGGAGGGTCAGATCGCGCTCAACGTTATCCTGGAGCGGCTCCCCAAGCTTCGCCTGGCTGTTCCTGCCGAATCGCTGCGCTGGCGAGCGACGCCGGTGGTGCGAGGACTGGCCTCGCTGCCGCTCCAGTTTGGACCGTGAGCTTTTTTGCGGGAATCGCTAGCGGTAGTACAGCTC
>CALLYL010000662.1 GCA_937859535.1 uncultured Myxococcales bacterium | reverse complement strand
ATTCCGAAGGTGATGGCCGATGACAATCAACTGCGGCAAGTGCTGCTCAACCTGATCCGCAACGCCGCCGAAGCGATGGCCGAGCAACCACCCAGCGAACGAACGCTCACGATCGGCAGCCGTCTGACCGGCACCGGACCACAAGAGCGCCCCGGGATCGCAGTCGACATCATCGACAATGGCCCCGGCATTCCGAAGGAACGTCACCGCCAAATCTTCGAGCCGTTCTTCACGACCAAAAAGGGTGGCACTGGCCTCGGCCTCGCGCTCAGCCTCGAAGTCATCTCACGGCATGGAGGCCAACTGGTGCTAAAAAGCCCACTCGCAGAAGGCCGAGGAACCCGTTTCACCGTCGAGCTACCTACAACTTAGGTTGCCTTGCGCAGGACGGACAAGGCATCGTCTCCGCCATGGCGACATGGGTGCTACGCGACATTGGAGAGCTGCTCACGGCTGCCGGTCCCACAGCGAACGGCGCAACGCGCAGCGAGCAGGTGGCCAGTGCGGAATCCGCGCTCGGGCTGGTACAAGATGCAACGCTGGTGGTCATCGACGGCAAGATTCACTTCGCTGGCCCCAGCCACGAGGCCCCCGCGATCCATCTGCTTCCGCAACCGGTGATGGTGCAGACAGCGCGTGGACAGCTCGTTACGCCGGGTCTATGTGATCCACACACCCATCTGCTGTGGGCCGGGGATCGCAGTCGTGAGTTCGATCTACGCAACCTCGGCGCGAGCTACCAAACCATCGCAGCCCAAGGTGGTGGGATCGTTTCGACCGTGCGCTCCACCAGCGCAGCCAGCGATGAGGATCTGTCATCCGGTCTACGCGCTCGTCTTTACAGCGCACTACAGCTTGGAACCACAGCCTGCGAGGTCAAGAGCGGCTATGGCCTCTGGCCCAACGCGGAGCTACGGCTGCTGCGATTGATCTCGGCAGTGGCCCACGATCACCCGTGCGCTGTCTCACCGACGTTTCTGTGCCATGTCCCGCCCCCCGAAGCGCTGGAGGGTTCCACACGGGCGCGCCTGCTGATGGACTTGGCGACGGCCCTGCCCGCAGCACGAACGATCGGTGCCGAGGCGGTCGATGTCTACTGCGATGTCGGAGCGTTCACGCTGGCAGAGACGCTGCATCTGCTGGAAACCGGCAAGCTCGCCGGGCTAGGACTGCGCTGTCATGCCGAGCAGTTTACCTACACCGGAGCGGCGGCAGCGGCAGCTCGACTGGGTGCGCTTTCCGTCGAACATCTCGAACAGCTTGATGGCGCAGGTCGAGCGGCGCTGGCGGCAAGTGGCACCATCGCCAACCTGCTGCCCGGTGCCGCACTCACCCTGCGCTTGCCATGGCCGGATGCGGCGGCGCTGCGTCACGATGGCGTGCGGATCGCACTGGGCACTGACTGCAATCCGGGTAGCTCCTATTCGCAGTCGCAGCCATTGATGATGTCGCTCGCCTGTACGCAGATGGGACTGTCTTGCGCCGAGGCGTGGCTGGCCGTAACGCTCAACGCTGCGCACTCGATCGGCCACCGCGACCGTGGTCAACTCCGCGTGGGCGATCGGGCCGACGTTGTGTTGTGGGAAGCGGAGCACTATCGCCAGGTTTGCCAGCAGCTTGGCGGCAACCCGGTCCGATCGGTGTGGGTGGGCGGTCGACAGTACGTCCGCGATGGCCTCCTCATCGAAGCGAGCGATTCGATCTGATTTCTGTAGCGACCCACGCGCAAAAGCGACCGATCGCCTTGACGGATTTCGCTACGCTGCATCTAATCGGGCCTCGCCCTGGGGATACCTGTGGATCGTCGTCCAACAGCCATCTTTCTATCGTTGCGTATGCGCTCGTATCTGACGTTTTGGGGCGCGCTCGTCGCACTGCTGGTCTCACCAGGTCTGCGTGTGGTGCCACAGCATCTGTACGCCCAAAGCCGCGATGCTGCGCTGATCCAGACGCTCCATCATGGCCAAGACCCCGAAGCGCGACGGCAAGCAGCGATTCGCATCAGCAAGCTCGACGTGACGGTGGCCTTGGAACCGCTGATGAAGGCGCTGCTCGCCGATCGCAGTCCGATCGTTCGCGCCGCCTGTGCCGATGCCCTGGCTACGCTGGGCACACCGGCAGCTCTGTCGGCGCTCCGGGCGGCAACCCATGACGAAAACGCTGGCGTCAAACAGAAGGCCGAAGCGGCCGTTGACAAGCTCACCAAGCTGGCCGCTCAGCCACTGGAAAAACTGCTGGTTCTCATCTCCAGCCCACCTGGCAAAGGCGGCGGCGCGAAGGTCGCTACGTCCATTGTCGGGCTCCCGCAGCGACTCCGCGACGAGTTCACTCGTGAGTTAAAAAACAGCGCCGATATTGAGCTCCGTGACGATCCCAAGGCCATTGAGTCCAGCGAGTCCGCCTTTGCGATCGAAAGCACCGTGACCAGCCTGCAAAAGCGCACCACGCCGCGTGGCGAGCTGGAAGTCTCCTGCGACATCAACGTCACGATCTCGCTTTTGCCGGGTAAGCGCGTCGTCGGCATCGTCTCGGGCGGAGCCAGCACGTTTTCGCCCCGGGACAGCGCAGCTCGAGTCAGCAAGTCCCAGGTGGCCGACCTGGAAAGCCAGGCGCTTTCGCAAGCCGTACAAGCTGCGACAGAGAACCTGTTGTCGTTTCTGCGTGGACAACGGAAGACCAAATCGCACTAGCGTCCCGAACCGCACATCCGCTCGATCGGCATCGCAATTGCACCTCTGAGTCCAACCGCTCGCGGGCAGCATCAAAAGGCGCAGAAAGGATGCCTGTTGACCAAGGCACCCGGTTGATGCGACGGTAAAGTGCTGCCAGCGCGCCTACTTAGGGGATGACATGGGGACGGCCTCGGAAGTCAAAGTCAGCACAGTCCAGCACTGGTCGCCTCCCAAGGCGTTCGACGAATATCGACTGCTTTGGCCCCTTGGACGCGGTGGAATGGGGGCGGTCTACCTCGGGCACGACATGCTGCTCGACCGGGCCGTCGCGATCAAGTTCATCTCGTCCATCAATCCCGATGCGGTGTCTCGGGAACAGTTCCTGACCGAGGCCCGCGCCGCTGCCCGACTCCAACACCCCAACGTCGTCACCGTCTACCGTGTCGGTGAGATCGAGGGCCGCCCCTACATCATCCAAGAGTACATACGCGGTCAGAGCCTAGAGCGGGCAAAAAAGCCGTTCCCGTGGCAACAGGTGCTCGATCTGGCGATCGGTCTGTCACGTGGACTGGCAGCCGCTCATCGGCGAGGCGTGCTCCACCGTGATCTCAAGCCTGGCAACGTCATGCTGCCAAACGACGGCGGTGGGGCCAAGCTACTCG
>CALLYL010000661.1 GCA_937859535.1 uncultured Myxococcales bacterium | reverse complement strand
AGAAAGAGATCTTTCAAAGAGTGCTGTCTGATTTTTCCGAAGCAATGGAAAAACAATCTGCTCAAATAAGTAATAGTGAAATGCTGCCCCAGTCCGGCATTTCCAATAAGCCAGTAACGCTAAAGATTCCTCCATTGTCAATCAATGATGCCTTGATATCGGCCTTAGACTACTATACCATAGTAGCTGGTGCTGCCGGCCCTCATGATCATAGAGGAGCTATCTCAGGGGCAATCTATGAACAGCCCCTCTGGAACCAAAACAGCGGAGAGAATCAGAATGCCAACGCACTTTGGCCAAGTAACAATGGTGCGTGGGTTGGAGCTTTTGGCTTTCGCATGGCTGAGGTCCTCGCCCGGGCAGTAAATGCAGGCACCAAAGGCCTAATTGTGCAGTTAAAATCTGCGGTCGAGGTATGGCGGACAAGTGTTGAAGTGGAACTCAAACAGAAAATTGACAACCTCGACTTGAACACAAAGCAGTACCTAGAGCGGAACCAGGAACAGGCAGAGTACGCTCGCTTGAAGACCGATGTCCTGTGGTGGCTAGAGTCGCTATACTCGACCTCGCAGCGGCAGAGCTACCGTGACATGCCGGCGCCAAAGGCCGCCATCCTTATGACCTGGGACCTATTCAGGCTAGTCGACCGTCGTCTTCCTACCCCCGCTAGCTTGACTTACGTACTGGCGGAGGCGGTCAGTCGGCTCAAGGAGGGAGACAACCCTCCCTCACGGCTGCCCATCCTGGAACTGCTCAGGCAAGTCCATGCGCAGTGCTCGAATCTCCGTGGCTATATTGCTCCCTCTGATGGGGTATCTGGTCGGCGTCCCCTTCTCCTCGTCGTCGAAGCATCAATCCATCATAACGTACCATCAGCGGACGAACTCCGGAACCAAACTGGCTTGTGGGCCGAAGCAACCTTGTCTTTGCCGGAATTGGCCATGTGGTGTTTTCGTGACCTCCAGGCGCGCCAACTCTGCAGGAAGGGCGGCACATGAAGGGCACCTGCTCTCAGGAAAGCTGCTTCCTACAGGAGGTTGGCTGCAAGCTCGGCCATAGTGACCTTGGTTCCTGCCCATTCTGGACTGCCCCGAAGGCAGATCACGAGGCAGCCGCTAGCCCTGAACCGGATGATCAACGGGCTAACCCACCCTGGACTGGAAGATCCTTGGGCCGCAGCGACCTGATCAGCGTCGCCACTAGAGGACGTCCTACTCTCATTGGCCTAGTCGGTCCCGCCCAATCTGGCAAGACAACATTCTTGGCCGCCCTCTACCTGATGCTTCTGCAAGGGGGTCGGATCGCTGAGTACACATTCGCCGGCTCGCTTACCCTCGATGGATGGGAGGGGTTGGCAGGATGGATGCGCTGGGCCGAAATCGGGTGCCCCCCTACCTTTCCCCCCCATACCAGTAGTGCGCAGGGAGATCATCTCCCAGGCATCCTGCATCTCGCCTTGCGTGACAGATTGGGGCAGCGTCACGACGTACTATTCACAGATGCTCCCGGAGAGTGGTTCTCGCGATGGGCCGTCAAGGCGAATGCCCAGGAAGCAGAGGGAGCCCGCTGGATTGTCAGCAACGCTGCGGGATTTCTACTGTTCGCAGACAGCGAGAATCTCGCAGGAAGTGATTTCGGTACTGCGAGAAGGGGACTGCGCGACCTTATGGAGCGCCTCTCTCCACTGTTGGATGGACGACCAGTTGGCTTGATCTGGTCAAAGAGTGACATCGACGTACCTGCCCAGCTAGTTGAGTCTCTTACCGAAGCACAGCGCAAGTTCCTTAAGGGGGCAGTTACGCATCGCGTTTCAATTCGCGCGCCGCAGACCATCCTAGCGTCAAGTTCAGCGTTGGTCAGCGCAGCCCTAGTGCGGCCTCTTCCCAAACCGATTCAGTCACCAGTAGTTGCGTCCGATCCGTTCCTCGCCTTTCGGTGGCAACGATGAACACCAACGACCAGAGCATCTTGGTAATCGGCGCTTCAGGTACAGGCAAGACTCACTACGGAGTCCAACTCCTGGGACGCTTACGGCAGCGCTGCAGCACAACCCTAGCCCTCGATGGCCCCATCGACGATTTGACGGCTTTCGAGGAAGGGCTGCGGGCTCTCGAAATGGGGACCGCCGCAGAGCACACCGCCCAGCGTACATATCAAGCAGTCCAACTCGGCTTGCGGAATGAAGAGGGAGCATTGCTGCGCGTCGTCTGGCCGGACTATGGGGGGGAGCAGATAAAGGATGTCATTAACCAGCGCAGCCTCAACGATCGCTGGCAACACGAACTTCAAGGGACTCGGCGCTGGATCCTTTTCATCCGGCCGGCAGCACTGACCGATCGTGTAGACTTGGAAGCGGTAGTGACACGGCTGCAAGCGGGAACCTCAAGCCGTTCGCAGCGCAATGCACTCGTGCATCCCTGGGACTCCTGGGATGAGAACGCTAAACTGATTGAGCTACTGCAGATATTTCTACACTTCGCTGACTGTTCGACCGCGCGCCCAATCTCCACTCCTCGTTTAGCGGTCATGCTCTCCTGCTGGGACGAACTACCACAGGAGCAGCAAGCCCGAGGACCTCAAGCTGTCCTCGCCCAGGCGCTCCCTCTACTTACCCAATTCATCGACGCAAACTGGCAACGCAGCGCTTGGGCCACTTGGGGTCTATCCTCACTAGGTCGGGCATTGCCAAAAGGGGGCATCGATAAGGAATTTGCTCTTACAGGCCCCGAGCACGCGGGCTACGTTATTATGCCTGAGGGTGAACACAATGATGATCTGACCTTGCCTCTGAAGTGGCTTGTTGACGTCCGGGCCTGAGATGACAGTGTCCATCCACTATGCTATCTATGGCGAGCGAAACGGCGCCCATGACCTATTAGCCAGCAGCCTCTCGCAGCAGCGAATTCCTCCTGCCCTTCGCGGGTTGGCGGATCGCCCGCCCGGGCATCTTCCTCCAGGGCTAAACTGGTCCCGGCTAGTCGCCTGCACTCCGATCGGAGACTATTTGGCAGTGTGGCGCACCATGGACGATCCCATGGCGTCACGACGAGGGATGGTGCAGAGTCATGTGGCTCTGATCTCAAGCGCTGATGTCGCCGCGTTGGAGGATCTCGGCGCAGTGTTGGATGCGCTGCCGAAAGACGTGGTCCCAGTACCGAAAACTGGCCCATGGCAGGTGCCGCTTATTG
Organism: uncultured Myxococcales bacterium; assembly: GCA_937859535.1. GTDB lineage: Bacteria > Myxococcota_A > Polyangia > Palsa-1104 > JAEUJZ01 > JAEUKA01. Next base: position 4,777 of record CALLYL010000661.1, on the reverse strand, counting down.
AATATGGCCAGATTCACCAGGATGCGAATACGTCCCATGGTGCTCCGCCGCTCCTATCCGAACTGGCTAACCTTCTCACCGACCCCAAGCGAACTAAGCCAGTGGTGTATCCCGAGGAAGAGGAAGATTTCGAATCGGTTCTCCGCGCTCTATGGCGAGCGCTTAATTTCTGGCCGGAGTTGCGTCAGCGCCTATCCTGTTTACCAGCCATTGAGCCGGGAACTGTCCATGGCTTGAGCAAAAATAGCATTGTGATTACACCCGCACAGATCATCACGCGCTGGCTCGACTTTCCGATCGTGGTTCGAAAACGAGGCTGCCAACCCCCAGCCAGGCCTGCCGCCGCCTCTCTGGCTGGACAAGCTGACCCTGATCTTCGGAAATTTCGCCTGCTCTTCTCCCGTCTACCAGCCGAGTTTAGCACCATCGGCAAACTGGTCTATGGAACCGAGACCCTCCGTGCCGTCCGCAGAGGGATCGTAGAGCCGACGGAATTGGCGAATCTGATCCGTGTAATGGGAAGTCTTGCGCCAGATGAGGGTAATGCTGCGGAACTAAAGAGTGAACTTGTTGAGCGGGCTGGCGTCGTGTTGGCGCAAGCCCACGACGCCAGCATCGCGCCCCTATTCGCTAACGTCGACCTCTCGCCTTTCCCACGAGGGGCGACGGTACTAGCTGGTACACTGAGCGACTGGCTGGCCCGCCGACTGGAAACCGCGCCTGACGATACTTTGACGCTGATACTGAGGGCGGCCGGGCAGGGGCGCCAGGATTGGTGGGGGCATGCGATCCAAGAGGGATTTAGGCTGGCCTTGGTAAGCCCGAGTCGAACTTTCCTGAACTGGATGATGGCAGCTTGGCAAGAGCACGGTCAGTTGGTTAGCTGGCTAGCTCCCCTCCTACCCTTCACTCCCTCATTGGAAGAGGCGTTATGCGCAGTCTGCCCTACAAGCATGACGAGGGAGTTAATGGAGGCACTAGCGCAGCAGGCAATAGAAAGGCATTGGTATAAGCTACACGCCTTACTGCTTCGAGCGACTTTATCTCCTGAGGAAGTAGTTCAACGTCAGTGTTCATTGCCAGGTGGGCCAGGAGCGGGCGTTGCAGTACTCGCAACCCTGCCTGCTGAGATTCTGCTGGCAGAGACGCTGCGCACGTCAAATCCTGCGCTTGTCGATCTAGTAGGCAGATTAGCAGCCCTTAAGCGAGAGTTGATCCAAGGGGTTGACTCGACCAACCGTACCTATCTTCAGATTTGGCGAGTTGCTATCAAAGAAGGTGGACAACCGTGGCTTGGTATTGCCAATCCAGAGCAGTTGTTTCTCAAACTGCTCGATGCACTTCTCAACGGAAATTTGGAGTCGCAAGATGAGTTACTGTCACTGCCGCTGCCTCCTAATGTGAAGATCCTATCCTATCCTAGACGAGCGGAGCTCTGGCCTCGCCTCAATGGACCGAACCGCGAGAGTCTACTGCGCGTCGCAGCAGACGAATGGTTAGAGGCTTTGGCCGCTGCTGGCTATGACCTGCCTGCTCCTGAACAATCGCTTTTGTTAGCGGTGCGGAAGATCGCAGAGCCGCGGTTAGCCACCCGAGGCGCCCCGGCTGAGATGCTCCTAGCATTGGTCAAGCTTGTCCCAGCGATCTCAGAGCACGAATTCATTCCATGGCTGCGTGCCTCCCTATTAGAGAACAAACTCAGTCGTGATACTGCTCGCCAAATTGGGCTCTTGTGTGCGCAGCGCAGGTGGAAGGAGGCCGTTCGCAACGTGTCGGTAATACGTTCCATGACACGCTGGGATCTGGATCCGCTACTTGCAGAGGCAGGGCATCTGATGAGTTGGTGGGAGCGGCTTAGTGCTCCCTTCTACTCAAGGGATCTTGACTGGCAATCCGCTCGGTCGCGACACGAAGCCTTGCTCGAAGTCGCTATCGAACTCTATGGCGGAGGGCCGATGGATAATCATCTCTGGGAACGAGCAGGGGGCAAAAAGAAGGATCTCCCTGACGGTAGAGACGGCGAGGAACGGTGGCGTGCTGCACTGCAGGCAGTGGATCGCGGAGTCTCGTTGGATGGTGGACTGCGAGCATTAGTCGATGTCATGTTGGAGGACTTCCCTGCAAATGAGAAACTTCAGGGATTGCGTAAGCTTATCTGGTAGCCGGAAAGAGTGTTCCGTACAGTGTCAGTTCTAGCTCGCGGACATCTTCGCGGGAAAGATTGCTTCTCGGCCGCAAGCCTCCAAACGTCCTCGTCTCGCACCTGGCAGGTCCATTAGTAGCTCAGCCGACCCATCATTTGCCCCGACCGCCCGCGCGCCATCGACTTAAATTAAGCTCATTCCCGTTGACACCTCTTCCAGCATCGGCCGTTTCTCCTTGGCGGTGAATCTTCGGTAGTTTCGTTTTTCCATCGCTTGAGCTATCTGTTTCCGCATCCTACGCGCCAGAAATCGCCGTCGCTACGACGCTCTGTGGATGAGCCCGCCTTACAATCTTAGGAGTTTCTCAAAGTCCAGGTTTGGGTGAAGCTGCACAGTGTCCTACTGCACTATCCAAATGTTCAATCAGCTATGAACTTACGCTGAGCCTATGACGTGAACCTTCGCTTTCGGATTTGGATGCAGCGATGGAAGAGCGGCGACTCCCTACTTCCGCATCCGCTGAAACAACATCAGCGCATCGGTTGCTTCTTTGGGATTCCCTTCGATTACGAGTCGGGCGACGGTTGCCCAGCCGATGCTGCGTAGCGCTGCGCTGAGTTCGTCGGTCTGGTAACGGCGCATGTGCAGCAGGGCGAACTCTTTGCGCAGGGTCTTCCCGATCTGACAGCGAGCAACGACTTCGATCGCATAGCTGCCAGGAATCGGACAATAGCGATCCAGACGGACGTAGGGGTCGACCTGGGTTACGTCTTCGGCATAGCGACGAATCGGCCCGCTCAGCCAGCGCGTCGTGATCTCATCGAGTCCCGCGCTGGTCAGACTCCGCTCCTTCTTTTTGAGCGTCTCGACATCCTCCGGCTTGCCTAACGCGAGGGGCAGATCTACGAGTAGAAGATCCCCTTCTGCGGCACCACTCAGCGACTGCTGCACGAAATGCAACTCGTTCTCCAGGTTGGTGAAGGTGAAGCCGAGCATGGTGTAGAGCCGTCGCCGATGTGCCTGCGTCGGTCGATAGTGGAGCTGCGGATACCGCGACAGATGATAGAAATTCCCCTGCATCGCACAGACAAACACGCCTCGCTTCTGCGCGAAGGTGTCGTCTGCATGACGGAAGGCCATCGACAGCAGCGGGTGACTGATATCGAGCAGGTAAAAGCGAATGTCATTCTTCGCATCCGCTGCCAGTTTCTCGACGAGTTGCGTCTCGATGAGCCCATCCCCTGGCCCAAGCGCAATGACATCGATCCCTGCGCCACGAACACAGTCCTTGATGTGCCTCACCGCCGTGTCGAGAGGGAGCTTCTGCCGATAGGACTGTGTGTAGTCTGGTCGTCGAATGAACGCCAAAAACTCCTCTGCGCTCTGTGAATCGAGATACAGAGAGGTCTGCGCCAGCGCTCCACCGCTGCCTTGCAACTGTCGCCGAAGGTCATTCATCATCTTGAGCGGCAGGTAGTCCGGCGCGATCCACCAGTTCGGCGCGGTGGTTGGCGGGTCGATGTGATCGGCTCGCTGCGTGGGAAGCAGGCCCAGCTCGCTTACCCCCAGGAGTGCCGCCAGCGATCCAGCTCCCGGCTCGACTCCATGTTCGATGCGTGCGATGTGTTTGGTCGACAGACCGGCCCGTTCCGCGAGCTGCTTCTGCGTCCAGCCAAGTGTCTGTCGTCGCTGCGTAATCAGCGGACCGAGTCCTTCGCTCCGCTTGGTGAGGTGTCGCGAGAGCGCCTCCCTCGCCATGTTGGCTCCGTGCTGCGCGGCTGCTAGCCATGGCGAACGGTCATCACTGTGTCGTGCCAGTCGTTCTGCGAGCTGCTCACAGAGTCCGAGCAGACACGTCAGTTCCTGCAAGGGATCATTCATGTCCTGTGCCGGATCGGACTCCTCTAGCGTCGGGAAAAGCGGCGATTCATCTACTTCCAACATGGCCTTGTCCTCTTGCATGTCTTACGTCTCTGGCTCTGTTTGTCCGCTGGTATATCCGCCAACTGCTCTGTGCCGTCACGAAGGGATGTCGACAGAAAGCGGACTCTACCTTGTGCAATAAGTCTCTCTGCGACAGGAACCTAACAATGGAGAGCAACCCGCTCACAACGAGGAGCAGCATGCCCAAGAATCCCTCTTTGGCAAGACCTGTTTGGGGATCGGTCTTCTTACACGCGAACAGGAGTGTCCGATGAATACCTCCGAGCAGATGATCTTCGACGGAATTCTCCTCGGTGCGCTCCTCTGTCTGTCATGGATCGCGTGGCAACAGAAGCAGGAACTCGATGACATGCGTATCGAGCAGCGGACCCAAGAGGTGGAGTCCGGTAACAAGCTCGCGCTCCTTGAACAGCTTACCTGTTACGACGCGCTGACCGGACTTCGGAACCAGCGGATGTTCGAGGAGGAGCTGGCAATCATGCTGCGAAATCGCACTCCGCTCGCGCTCATCTACATCGATCTAGACGGACTCAAACAGATCAACACCCAGCGCGGTCATCAAGTGGCAGACAAGGTGATCCGTTCTGCTGCGAAAGCAATCCGTGCCTCGTTGCAACGACGGACGGATCGCAAGCATATCTATCGACGAAGCACCGCAGCGGATGAGTTCCTGGTGATACTGGAGCACG
>CALLYL010000660.1 GCA_937859535.1 uncultured Myxococcales bacterium | reverse complement strand
ACCTACATTCAGTCCCGACGCTGAGCCCTCTCAATCCATCCGCACGGATGGTTTCACGCACGGTCTACACACCTCTGGCCGATTAAACGTACTTAAACCTACGTTTAATCAAGCAAACCCTGCCCGAATAAGCACCCCTGAATTAAGACAACCTACGACAGTAGAAAACAATTCGTTGACACGGATCTCAACGGCGACAAGGCGATGGATGTGGTGGTCGCAAACACGAACTCGATGAACGTGAGCGTGCTGATAGGCGACGGGGCTGGAAACTTGGGCTTGGCCCAGAATCAACCGCTCGCCACCAACAAGCCAGAGTCGGTCTGGGTCGCCGATGTGACAGGCGACAAGCTTCCCGATCTGTTGACTGCCAACGCTGGATCGAGCAACTGGAGCCTCCTGCAGGGCATGACGCCGACCGTGTACGCCTCACAGGTTGCCACCAACACCGGGGCCGGGCCCACAGACATCACCGTCGCTGATCTGAATGGCGATGGCCTTCAGGACATCATCGTGGCCAGCAACGGCTCCAGCAACGTCCAGGTGTCTCTAGGGATTTGCAAGTAGCGCAGCCCTCCCTTCTCCTCGCTCCATCCGGTCCATCCCGAACGGGACGCATCTGCGAAGCCCCCCACGCCCCCGCTGTACGTGGTGAACCCCTCCGCGAGTTACAGAATATCAACATAAATCCGCGAAACGATTCAATTTATAGACGAATCGGTTATTGAAGTTTGCATTCCATTTCAAATGATAGAATTGACAGATATCCGCGGTGTTCTTTCTTCGGTTGTCTCGAGTACCCAAGGAGTTCTTCTATGCGTTCACCTACTGTTTCGCGTATCTACCTGGCTTCGATGATGGGCCTCGGCGCAGTGGCCCTGGCCTTCGCGTGTGATGGAACCACCACCACCCCGACCCCCACGCCGACGCCAGACCTAAGCACCGTCGTCGATATGATGGCGATTGCTCCCGTGATCAACACAGTCGCGCCTGCCATGGGAGTCACCATGGGTGGCACCTCTGTCACCATCACCGGTACTGGCTTCTCACAGGGAGCCACGGTCAAGATCGGAACCCTCACCATCACTGGCGCGGTCGTCTCGGCGGATGGCACCACCATCACGTTCACAACCCCGGCCAACCTTGGCAAGCCAGGAACCTACGACGTGGTGGTCACCAACGGCGATGGACAGATCGCCACCAAGACCGCCGGTTACACCTACTTCATCTCCGTCAGCTTCGCCGCTGGAGCCAGTGTCACCCAGGGTAGCGATCGCGGACCGCGCTTCGTCCAGCCCTACGATCTCGACAAAGACGGCACGCTCGACCTGGCCGTTGCGTATGCCAACAGCAGCACCCTGGTGACCTACAAAGGAACCTCTGCCGGTGCCAACATTTCGTTTGGTACTGCCAACACCCGGGGCGTCAACACCTATCCGTTCATGGTGTCGGTCGGCGACGTGAGTGGAGATGGAAAAGCCGATCTGGTAGCCCCGTGCCAGAACTTGACCGGACAAGGATCTGTGGTCGTACTCATTGGGGATGGAACCGTCAACCCAGGAGCCTTCGTAAGCAACAACGTGGGTGCCAACATGCAGAAGCCGCAGTGGACCCAGCTTGTCGATCTCACCGGTGACAACAAGCTCGACATCGTGGTCAGTCTGAACGGAGCCGCAACGAGCAACATCGCGCACTTGATCAATCAGGGCACAGCAACCTTTCTGTACAACGGTGCGAACAACCTCAACTCGGGAACGTCTCCCTACTCGCTGGCCATGGGTGATTTCAACAAGGACGGCAAGCCGGACATTGCGGCGATTCTGGGCCGCACTGGGGCCAACGTCGTTCCGTTCAAGCACAATGGAGTCGGCAATGCACCGTGGCTGACCGCAGGAACCACCGCCATGAGCGGCTCCGGTACTACGTATGCCGCCGTCGCCGAAGACTTCGACAAAGACGGCAACATCGACCTTGTGACCGTGAACAACTTGGCCACCGGTACGATCTCGTTCCTAAAAGGAAACGGTCAGGGTGGCTTTACGGACGCAGTCGCCGCCAACATCTTCACTGTCGGAGCGGCCCCAGAGCACATCGCCGCCGCAGATCTAAACGGCGATGGCTTTCTGGACGTACTGACTGCAAATTATGGGGGCCCCGGTGCGTCCGGTACGGTGTCGTGGCTGCTCGGAAACGGCGACGGAACCTTCAAAGGAATGCAGAACCTCAGCATGGCCAACGCCAAGTTCAACAGCGTCGCTGCTGCTGACTTCAACAAGGACGGCATCATGGACATCATCGCTACCGATTACCGAATGGCGGGTAGCGGTGGCAACGAAGGCGGGGTCGTGATCTTCAAGGGAACCGGCCAGTAAAGCGCCGACATATATGAGGCATATTACATACCTCATATATGCTGTCGTGATTCAGGATTGACAGCGGCGACTCAGCAAGAGATCGTCCCGCCATGTTTCCAGCAACAAGTAGCTCCTCTGCCCGCGCTCCGCTTCGCGCAATCTTGGCAATTTTGCTCTCTGTAGCGATCGGCCTGTTCTGCGGGTCGCTGATGGCGGTGCCGGCCTGCACCAGTTCAACGACCAACGCCTGCGCCGTCGGAAGCGCCCGCTGTGCATGCACGGCCGGCGGCGGCTGCGACCCCGGTTTGCGCTGCGGAAGCGACAACGTGTGCGCTTTGGCAAGCTGCACCTGTAACAGCTCGGCTGGCTGCGATTCAATGTGTAGTTGTGACCCGGACTGCATGACCAACTTCGATCTGTCGATCACGGATGGAAGCAACCCCCGTGACATGACCACCTCCGATATGTCAACGCCATCGCCGGTAGAATGCAACCTTCCGATCGAGGGCTGCTTCCAGACCTGCATCACCAACAAGACCTCTGTCTCTAGCTGCGTCGGCACTTGCGGGGTCGGAAACGGGGTCGGCTGCTATGCACTCTGCGAAGTCCTAGGGACCAGCCTGAGCACCTGCAAGAGCTACTGCGGCATTCCCACGGCACCGGCAGAACGCGCCTGTTACAAGCTCGCCACCACACTCGGAGACAGCGTCAGCACCGCAAGATCCTATTGTGGCCTTACCAGCGCATGCGGAGAGGACGGCTGTTCCCTCGATTGCATCGCTCGCAAAGACAGCTTGAGCACCTGCAAGAGCTACTGCGAGTTCAAAACCGGCCTCGGTCAAGCAGCCTGTTATGCCGTCGCCTCCAGCAGCAGCGACAGCACCAGTACCGCAGTCAGTTATTGCAGCACCACCACTGCGTGTGGACAACGCGCTTGCTACGGACACTGTGGCAAACGGGGCGACAGCACCAGCACGTGCAAGAGCTACTGCACCACCAGCACCGCCTGCGCGCAGATCGGCTGTTACGACGTATGCCTCAAGAATGGCGACAGCATCAGCACCTGCACCAGTTACTGCGGAAATGGCGACGTCGTGTGTAGCGAGTGCGGCACCACCGAGACCCCCCGCAACGCCTGTTATCGCGTCTGCGCCGCCCGTGGAAACTCCACCAGCACCTGCAAGTCCTACTGCGGCTAATCGGCCCGCTTCTGCCTCACGCTCTACATCTCCGGACGGATTCCGACGGAATGCTCGTTCTGTCCGTTTTCAGCAAATAAATGGCCCATTGGCGAAAGCCTGCCAGTTCGTAAGCCGGTAGCTTGGATTCATCAAGCGCGGCCAAGCCGCTTACCAAACAGGAGCTTTCGCCATGAAGACCTCTTTCCTCTCTGCGCTCATCCTCTCGTTGTCTCTGTCGGTCCTGGGCGTCGGGGCCTCCGGCTGCGGAAGCTCGGTTGGTGTCGATGCTTCTGACAGCGACTCTACAGACCACGTCACCGCCCTTTCACAACAGCTCATCAGCCTGACTGGCATCACCGTTCAAGCAACCTATCAGGAGGTCATCACCGGCACTCCTACCTACGGATTCCCAGCGACTTCTCCGATGCTGAGCGTCCATGTCGAGGTCAGCGATGCCGCGCTCCGCACCGCATTCCCATCCTTTGATGGACTAGAGCGCGCCTTCGTGATGATTCCCAAGCTGTCGAGCGGTCGCCTGGTTTGGGAGGGGGTGAGCCTTCGCTACAGCGGCGAGACCCGACGCGGCTACTACGGCGATATCAAGATCGATCTGCATGACAGCGGCTCGATCTGGGGTGTCGACCTGGCAACGCTACAAGCAAATGGCGTCGCTGTCGGTCTGGAAACCAACGTCGGTGTGATCTGGGCACAGCCGGAAGGCAAGAATCACCCAATCACGCGGAAGTAGTGGCAACGAGAGGTTCCGTACAAACACGTTCTGAGCAAACTGATATGAGTCATTTTCGATGCCTCATATCTTGAGGTGCTACCAACGGGAGGCGATCGCGGAAGTGGCTCGCTGTTCTAACAGAGTGGATATCTGTCCGAACTGACCAAACTCTGGAACTTGGGTTTGGCCATGGAAGAAGCGGTAGTAAATCTGCTGCGCAATCACCGCGAGCCGGAACAGACCAAACGCCAAATAGTAGTCAAACGAGGGAACCGAAAGACCCGTCTTGGCCAGGTAGTACGCGACCACTTCACGCCGGCTCGGCATCCCAGGGAGATGCGTCGGTTGTCGCCGCAGTCGTCGCCACGCCGGATCGTCACCCGCTTCCACCCAGTACGCCAGCGAGTTGCCCAGATCCATCAGCGGATCACCGAGCGTTGCCAGCTCCCAATCAAGTACGCCAATCACCCGGGTTGGCTGCGCTGGATCGAGCACCAGGTTGTCGAAGCGATAGTCGTTGTGCACGACCCGAATAGCCGATTCTCCCATTGGCATATTGGCAACCAGCCACTCGATCACCTGCTCGTAATCGGGCACATCGGGAGTCCTCGCCTCGCGAAAGCGCTTGACCCAGCCGCTGACTTGTCGAGCAACGTAGCCCTCTCCTTTGCCGAGCAGAGACAGGCCCGCCGCACTCACATCAATCGCATGCAGCGCGCACAGCCCATCGAGCATGTTGTGCGCAAGAAGCTGAGTCTGCTTGGGGTCAAGAAGTAACCCCGTCGGTAAATCGCGCCGCAGGATGATTCCGCGCAGTCGCTCCATCACGAAAAAGGGAGTCCCGAGCACCGCGTCGTCTTCGCAGACCGCCACGATTTCCGGCAGCAGCGGATAGACCGGACGCAACGCCTGCATCACTTTGGCTTCACGAACCATGTCGTGCGCACTCTTGGCTTTGTGACCAAACGGAGGCCGACGAAGCACCAGCTCGCGGTCGGGATAGCTGAGCAGATAGGTCAGGTTCGAGGCTCCGCCGGGAAACTGACGAACCGTTAGCTCACCGGACAGAGCCGGAATCCGCGCTTTCAGGAACGCATCGATCGCCGCAACATCCAGCGGTTCACCAGGTCGAAGCGGTCCTGCGGGATCGAGAAACGAACTTGCGGCAAGGGAATCGGTGCTCATGAACGGACCTTGCGCTGGTCGTCGTGGCGACGCAGCTCTAGCTTCCCAACCAGTGCGCGATGAACCTCGTCGGGACCATCGGCGATTCGCAGCACGCGGGCGTAAGCATATAGCGCGGTCAGCGGCACATCATCGCTCACCCCCACGCCACCATGAATTTGGATCGCCGCATCAATCACCCGACAGGCGACGTTCGGTGCCAGCACTTTGATCTGCGAAATCTCGCTCATCGCTGCTTTGGCCCCGACGCGATCGATCATCCAAGCAGTCTTTAGCACCAGCAGACGCGCCTGTTCGATCTGCATCCGCGCATCCGCAATCACATCCAAGTTGCCACCCAGTTCAACGAGCGGCTTGCCAAACGCGACCCGCGATGAGGCCCGTTTGCACAACAGATCGAGCGCTCGTTCCGCCGCTCCAATCGCTCGCATGCAGTGGTGAATACGACCCGGGCCCAGTCGACCTTGCGCGATCTCAAAGCCGCGACCCGGTCCCGCGATGAGGTTCGCCACAGGAACCCGCACCGAATCGAAGGACACCTCACCGTGACCAAACGGCTCGTCATAGCCGCCGAACACCGGCAGCATGCGCTCGATTCGGACGCCCGGCGCATCAATCGGAACCAGTACCATCGAGTGCCGCTGGTGACGTGGCGCATCTGGCAGCGAGACCCCCATAAAGATCAGCACGCGACAGTTGGGATGGCCCAGTCCAGAGCACCACCACTTGCGACCACTACAGATGACCTCGTCCCCTGCGATCGTGGCGGTGGCGGCGATGTTGGTGGCGTCAGAGGAAGCGACCTCCGGTTCGGTCATTGCAAACCCCGAGCGAATCTCACCAGCCAGAAGCGGCGTCAGCCAGCGTGCCTTCTGCTCCGCTGAGCCGTACCGATGCAGCACTTCCATGTTACCCGAGTCGGGCGCATTGCAGTTGAAGATCTCGGGGAGCAAGAACGACCAGCCCATCGCTTCGGCCAGCGGTGCGTAGTCGAGCGTCGACAGACCCGCGCCATGCTCAGAATCTGGAAGGAACAAGTTCCACAGACCCGCAGCTTTCGCTTTGGCTTTGAGCTGCTCCATCACCGCAGGCTGTCGCCACTGACGAAAATCCCCTCCCCCTCGCAACGCTGCAAAGTACTCAGCCTCTCGCGGCAGCACCTCGTGATGAAGAAACGCTTGGAGCCGAGCGAGCATTCCTTGCGCAGCGGCCGACAGTGCGAAGTCCATGGTTATACCCCATCGTCCAGGGTCCGGTGCCGACACCGGACTGGTTAGAGTTCGATCTCAGTGATAGTAGCGTCGAGACGTCCTGCTCTGGTACCAAAGTCTGTCATCGAACAGTCCGCAGCATCGTCTAAGTTGCCAAGCCTATGTTCCCCGAACTGGTCGATCGCACATGACCGCGCAGATTGCCACCCGCAAGACCCGCCGGCTGAGGCGTCGATTCCTCGCGGCAAATCTGTTGCTGACCGTTCATTGCTCCAGCCTGCCAGACATTGCTGCCCGAGTCTGCCGTACAAAATACGACTGAAAATACTCGTGAGAGAACCCGACAAATGCGCGAGCAGATCCCTGCTCAGCTAGTTCTGGCCATCCGATACCCAAGAAGCTGCCAGGAAAAAGTCCAAGTTCACCGAAGGGAGAGATCATCCAAACGCTGCGTCTGCTGAGGCGGCAAGCTCCGAGACGAGTGTATGAACCAGCTCCATTCCCGAATCTACAACACGCCCAAGAGAGACTGGCGAAAGGACGAAAGGGATTTGTGGATTGACCCTGGCTTTGGCGCACGTGGGATTCCCATGCCTGGTCGCACGTTATCCCGCCCTCAGCGCCCACCAGCTCTGAGCATCTTCCGGCAAGCGGACAGATGCCGGCGTTACACTCTCTGGTCGATGGACTTGTGACGCTGCGCCTTCCGAGCCACCGCGAATGAAACACTCTTCTACAGGGATGTTCGACGATGAATGCCAGTGCCCTGATGTTGTTTTTGCGGGCGGCAGCGATCAATGAAGGAACAACGATGGAGCTGGACCCCAGCGAGACGGCGGAACTGGGTTGGCTGAGAGCCACAAACGAGCGCTCCGAGCAATGATTGTGCGCAGTTGTTTGTGTTGACTTGCTATCCGAAGATGGTCGAGAGCGAGCTTTAGGGGTTCATTGCCCAACTCCGAGGGTCCAACAATGAAGTGGGCGTGGGTTCCACGATGGCTGCGGGCATTCAAGGGCCAGCTCACTTCGGTCACCGGTTCGCTTACGCTGCGCTACTCAGCCCTTCGCCAGCATGCTGGATGGCAAGAAGGATTGGGTGCTGAGCAGTCCGTCCCCTTGTGAACGGCTGCTAGCAGTCGGACAAAGGCTCAGTCTCGACTCTTCGCCTGGTTAGCCGCTACCCATGCAATTGGGCAACGAGTCGACGGGAAGACCAAATGGGATTTAATACAAAAAATATCATTCCCGAAAAAAGGACAAAAAAAAGGCCCAGAGAAGAAATCTCTGGGCCTTTAGAAAAGA
>CALLYL010000659.1 GCA_937859535.1 uncultured Myxococcales bacterium | reverse complement strand
ATCTGAAGGATTTCCGGAAGCGATGGAAAGCTTTGGGGCTGGCGAACACGACGCAAGTGGAGCTTGGGGATCGGGAGCTTGATCTTGATTCCGAGGTTGAAGACGCGCCGGGCAGAGCTGACCGAGCACGCCGTCGCCCGGTTCGTGGTGTATTGCGGTTCGAGCGGGATGGCGTGGTCTTGGTTCCGAGCCAGGACCGGCGCTCAGAACGCCCCCCAACCAAGGGGTTTATCTACTACTCACTATCGGGTGATGAAGCCGTACAGACCCGTCGTGCACGCGCAAGGCAATCTATCAATGAAGGACGGCGACTGCCGCAACTGAGCTACTTGCTGGAAGGGGTGGCTCCGCCAAGCGCCCGGCGACGTCAGCTCGACGGCTTATCCAGCTACGCCAAATCTTGCTTCAAGGGTGTTCCGACCAAGCGGCAGATTGAGGCGTTGGAGAAGGCGATCAATACACCTGATATCGCACTAATCGTTGGCCCACCAGGAACAGGTAAGACTCAGGTCATTGCAGCTTTGCAGCGGCGCCTTGCCGAAACACTAGGGGAAAACTCGCTGCAGCACCAAGTGCTGATTAGCAGTTACCAGCACGATGCGGTCGATAACGCCCTGAATCGTGCTGAAGTCTTTGGCTTGCCTGCCGTTCGAATTGGCGGTCGAGGGCGCCGTGACGAAGGCGGTGTCGACCCCGTTGGTGTTTGGTGTGAACGCAAACGGAAAGAAATCTCTGTTCGACTCGACGCGATTCGGCTGAATGAGCCGCTGACTCAACCATTGGAAGAGCTAGATCGACGTATCACAGCATTGAGACTCGCGAGCATGTCGGCACAGGAACGCCAAACACAGTTCGAGCAAATTGATGTCCTTTTGCGTCAGCTGTTCGATCTAGACGTTCGTCTCCCGGCCCAAATTAAGGACCGATGGGATGAGTTTCTTGCCCAGCAGAAGAGAGTCGAAACCCAGCGTCAGGCCAATGAGCCTGCTGGGCTTGTGCGCTTGCTGAGGGCTCTGCGCACCAGTTCTATCGGGTTCGCCGACGACGGGCCGGACAGAGCTCACCAGCTTGAGCGCACGCTGCGGCGTAGCAACGTCAAACTTCAAGATTCGGAATGGGGCTTGCTCCAGCGACTTTCAACGGTTGCCGATGCCACTGAAGCAGATCTTGCTGAATTGGCTGCGTTTAAGCTGTCCATGCTGGATCGGCTGAGCCCCGATTACAGGCCCCCACAGCTAAAGCAAGCGTTGAGCGGCGAAGCACTTGGTCTCTTGGCCGACATTGAGCACGCAATCGACGCGCCTTTGCGTCAATCTCGCCGTGGCATCTCTGCGGTAGTGGCCTCGTACCACGCGGCACTTTCCCAAGCCCCCAATGAGGCAGCGAGAGCGGTCCGCGAGTACGCCAGCATTGTCGGTGCGACCTGCCAGCAGTCAGCTGGTAAGGCGATGAGTAGTTTGAAAGAGTTGAGCGACCTAGATGCATCAGAAGGAATTGAGTTCGACACGGTTGTCATCGACGAAGCCGCAAGAGCAAATCCTCTCGATCTTTTCGTTCCAATGGCGATGGCGCGGCGTCGCATCATTCTGGTTGGCGACCATCGGCAACTACCTCACCTTGTTCAGCGAGAGTTGGAAGATGAACTCATTTCCAGGCAAAGCCTGACTGAGGCTCAAGCGAAGGCGTATGAGCAGAGTCTTTTTGAGCGGCTGGTGAAGCAGCTTAGGGAGCAAGAGAAAGTCGACAACATCAAGCGCGTCGTGATGCTCGATACGCAGTACAGAATGCATCCGAGGCTGGGTGACTTCATCAGCAAGCAATTCTATGAATCTGAGGGATTGGACGTCTTGCACTCAGGTCGGCCTGCGCAGGATTTCGTTCACACGATTCCTGGCTACCAAGGCAAATGTGCAGCTTGGTTGGATGTGCCTCTGCAGGACGGGAAAGAAAAATTCCTAAAACCCGGTTATGAAAGACGGGCGGAGGCAATCGCTATTGCAAAAGAGGTTAAGCGGATTGCAGATTCTTGTGGGCCGTCGCTGAGCATTGGGGTCATCAGTTTCTACCGCGCCCAGTGTGACCTGATACTTGATGCACTGGCTGACGAGGGCTTGGCAGAGGAAGAGGATGGGGAAATCCGGATCGCGCGCTCCTACCGGCAGACTGAATCAGGTGATGAGCGACTGCGCGTCGGCACGGTTGACGCGTTTCAAGGCAAAGAGTTTGACCTCGTTTTTCTGTCCGTAGTGCGAGCTAACGACGTGGTGATTCCCGATCAGAAGGAAGGGGAAGAGCGCGAACGATTGCTAAACAGCAAGTATGGACACTTGCGGTTGGCAAATCGCATGAACGTGGCGATGAGTCGCCAGAGGAAGCTCCTCGTCGCCGTCGGTGCCAAACACATGGCCGAAGGGCCCGAGTCCGAGGAAGGGGTCCCGGCTCTGGCTGCATTCCTCAAGCTTTGCAGAGAGGAGATGGCGCATGGCCGCTGACCGCTATCTTCGCTTCGATGTCCGTTACCCCCAGGGTGGGCGGCCGCTTCTGTGGCCTGTCCGAGTTTGGAAGGTCCTTTATCCAGCAAATCGTGTCCTAAAGTTGAACCTGTTCCAGCAGGCGATTCTTGGTCTGGCAAGGGCCAGATGCCAGGACAGTTCGGAAATGGCTGAGTTGCTGGGGCTGGACCGAGAACTGGTGGCATTCATCATTGCAACCCAACTGATCCCGAACGGCTGGATGACCACCTTGGGATCAGTCACACCTCAAGGTGAGCGCGTCCTCGATGAGGCTCAGGATGCCAGCGAGGAAGTCCGCATGGGGTACGCATATCAGGACGCGATTTCGGGGAACTGGCTGCCGCGATTCACTGAAGAACTTCCAGAGATCGAAGCGAAGCGAGTCGATGAACGTGGTTACCCAGTGTTCCTGCGAGACCTCGATTCCGGAAAGGAGGATCGTCCCTTCCGCCTCAATCACTTCCGAGGGGGCGCTCTGGACACAGCGGCCCTCTTTGATGCGTTTCAGCGCTATCGGACGGATCACGACCACGCCAAACAGCGTGATGACGAGCTTTCGGCACGTGTCCGTATTGAGAGCCTGAGCTTCGTCGAAGATTCGGCGCAGCCGATGTGGTTGTGGACATGGATTTTTCCAGACGAGGCTGGGCCACAACCCTGGTTGGTTGCCGATCCGTTCGGGTTGCAGCAGGCTGCGTCGTGGTTGCGCAAACCCCTGCAGGAAGTCTTGCCGCGAAACGATGGACTTGCAAGATACATCGCTGACGCGGTAGGCGAGACAAGATCGAAAGATTTGTCGGCGGAGGAGTGGCTCCGATCCCTGGAGAACCAGATCGACTTGACACTGCTTGCAGACTACAACTGGTCGCGGAAGGTGCCGATTGTTGAGGGATACCTCGCCAGCGTTCTGAGACGAAGATCCGTGCTGGCCAGTCAGGAGCGGTCTTGGCAGGAGGATGTGACGAGCCTTCTCATTGAGACTCACAACCTGGCAGAAAGCGTGCTGCAGTGGCTGTTGAAAGCATATCCAACTGAAATTTCTCGATTGCCACACTGGAAAGTCCAGCGGGACTGGAAAGATGGTGAGGCAAGCTCTTACCTAAAATATCTTGAGCTTCCTTGTCTTACCGATGAAGTCATTAACGAGCTTTCGAATCAAAAATTGGATCAAGTGCGCACAGCTATAAAGCGCGGTAACTCTTCACTGAAGGCGTTGTTGTTTGCGGGGCTTCTGGGGAC
>CALLYL010000658.1 GCA_937859535.1 uncultured Myxococcales bacterium | reverse complement strand
TACCGAGATCACTGGGCGCCACGAGCTTTTGGCCGCCACCCAGGAGTCGGCTGGTAAGCTGTGGAGCTTCTCCTGTTTTGTAGTAGGCACCCTGTGCTGGTGGGCTAAGTGAGAGCTCGGCATGCAATCCCGTTGCACTCGGCTCACAGGAGAGTGGGTCGGTACCGACCGGGCCTGGCGTGCCTGTTGGACCGTTTGGTCCCACCGGGCCTTCGCAAGTGGCGACGAGCAATGCACACAATGAGAGCATCTTACTGGCCAGTCGCATGGTTATTAGTCTCTTAAAACGCATGTTACTCCCCTTCAGGGTTTCAAGGGAAGTGGTTGATTGAATCGACTTGCTGATGATGGGAGCACCCACAGCCAATCTGCGCATCATTAGGAACGGATCCAGAGCGAGAATTCACTAGACGGGATGTCTAGTGCCGATCGGATGGGATTCTGTATTCAATCCGGAGTGCCAGACACCAACCACGGACTCTGATCAAGTAGTCACGGAGTCCGCACGATGTATTGCGAGGTGTGTGTGGTCCCGGTTACACGGGCCATATAGACAAGACTGCGAAACGTAGACACAATGGCGGAAAATCCTTGGGGGATCTTGATGGAACAGACGAAGTTGTCGCCGCTGCAAGTTCGCAAGTTTACGACTCTCTTTGCTCACTTTGATACAAACGGTGATGGGGTGCTTACGGAGGCCGACTTCCGCCAGCAAGCGCAGCGTATTCAGCAGTCCTTCGGCTGGTCCAGCGATGAGAAGCGGACGCGTTGGCTGTTCGAGGGTCGCTCGGAGTTGTTTCAGCGGCTGGCTTCTGGTGCCGATAAGGATCGCGATGGCACGGTCACCCTGGCAGAGTTCCTTCGCTACTTTGAAAGACAGCTCTTGGCCTATCGGGCGGCAGGGGTTGCCTCACCTTGGCTGGTGTCCTCGTGCCGAGACCTGATCGAACTGATCGATCAGGATGGCAGTCGTGCGATTTCTGTGAACGAGTATGGACGGCTGCTGTCGGCGATGGGATCGGATGCAGATCCAGAGGCTACGTTTGCGAGATTGGATCGCAATCACGACGGGAAACTGACGCTGGACGAACTGATTGAACTGTCGTTGGAGTTTATGACGAGCGAAGATCCAGAGGCCCCCGGGAACTTCTTCTTCTGTGGCAAGGTGTAGGAAGGAAGGCGTTCCCGGGAACTCCGTGCTACTTCTTTGGTTCGGAGGACTTGGGCTTGCTGGTCAGCGCTTCCGTCAGCGCCGGCACAAACCGCGTGCCACCCACCACTTCCTTGAGAATTTCGCCCGCTTCCTTGCCCCGGAACAGAGACACCAGGTTCATGTTTTGAGCGACTTCGCTGAGCAGCGACTTGTCTCCTAGTGCGGTGAGTGCCTCGACGAGCTGTGGCTGTACTGCGGTTCGTTCTGCCACCACTGCGCGGGCCTGCGCATCGATCAGCGCCAGGTCAAGACCCTTCAGTTTGCTGAGGTGTCCAAACTCCTCTTCATGGAGAGCCTGGGCGGCCTGTGCTCGTGTGGAGGCGTCCTTTAAGAGCGCCTCTCGGCTAGCGGTCTGCGCTGCGATCTCTCGCTCAATTCGCAAGCGCAGGTCGTTGGCCTCTCGCTCAGCAGAGAGTCGTGACTGCTCACCAGCCATGGCTTCCCGATCGCGCAGTTCCGTCAGCTTGGTTTCATGCAGTAGCTTGCGCTCCAGCTCCTTGAGCTTGGCTTCATGTTCGCGCACCTGAGCCTGCAACTCGTGGGTCTTCACATCCAGCTCTGCGCGTAGCTTCGCAGACTGAAGCTTGTCTTGAGCCTGCCTGTCTCCGATGGTGAGCGTGACAGACTCTCGTTGGACGCTACGCATCATCTCTGCAATCTGCTCATCTTCAATCGTCGCATCGAGGACTTCTACCTCATGAACGAGCATTCCGTTTTCAGCAAAGAATCGTCCTTTGCGGCTACCATCCGCATCGTTACGAACCCCCAGGATCGTGTCACGAACGACAGCGGCGAGCTGTGGCCACAGCGATGACAACGACAAGGTTCTGGTGCGACTGCGTACGATCGAGCGGAGGTGATCGCAGAGCACCTGGATGTAGTTCTCTGCGTTAAACCACTTGTCGCGGTGATCACGTAAGAACGTCACGCTGACTGTGATCCGTAGGTTGATGCGCACAAAGTCCGCCGACTCAATCTCGATCACATCCGAGACGCGATTCCCAATCGTGCGAAGGAAGCAGGTCACCAGTGGATCACTGTCCTCTTTGGGCGTATTGGTCGAGAGCCGCAGGGGCACCAGGTTTTCTTCATACTCCAGCAGCGTGACGCACGGTCCTTCGATGACGCGCTGTCCGGCGGCACTGGTGGCCAGTACGGCGGTGTTGTGTGGCACGATGATCGAGATCGCCCAAGGGGTGGTGACCAGTCGATCCGATCCTTTGTGTGGCTCGCTGGCCGCGATCCACAGATTCCAATCGTGAGAGTTGACGCTGCGCGTGATGTGGATCTCTTTGCGGGGGTCCACCAGGTAAGACTGCTTGCCACGGATGAGTCGCACTTCACCGGTTGTCAAATCTCGAACGTAGATGCCGCTCATTTCCCGGTGCCCGGTGAAAAGTCCAAAGGTTTCGCGCACTTGGGAATGGCTCCGGTCGTCGGCTCGCAGAAGCGGTGATTGCTTCAGTCGGGAACCTACCTTTCGCAGGTGGATGACGATTGGATGATGGCGTTGTGCTATATTGCTCTTCGGGGGGACAGTGACTATGGGCGACATTGTGCGCATGGTGCGCCGTGGTAGGTTCATTGGCTGGTACATCCGTTATAAGGACGTCGATGGACGGCGGAAGATGCGCGCTTCGCATCAACCTTCGCAGCAGCTTGCGCGCCGCTATTTGCTGGAAGTGGAAGGTCGGGTGGCTCGTGGAGTGATCGGGATTCCCGAGCCGGCCCCGCAGGCACCAACGGTGGCGAAGCTGGTCGAGAGATTCCTTTGCGAGTACAGTCGTCCCAAGCTCAAAGACCTCGATCGATACCGGGTCTTGGCCAGAACCGCCCTAAGAAGGGTGTTGCCAGTGATCGGAGAGCGCGGTGCGGACTCCCTTACGGCCGGGGAGGTTGCGCGTCTGCGACTGCTTCTTAGCAAGCGATACGCGGACAACAGCGTGCGCTTGGCTCTGACCTGTACAGCGACGGTGTTTTCCTGGGCACTGAAGGAATCGATCCTGTCAAACAATCCGTTTCAAGGGGTGGAGTTGCCGCCCCGGCGCGATCTGGTCGAGTACCTGTCTAGAGAGGAAATTCAAGCTCTGCTAACGCTTTGTGCCGATAGAGCGAGCACTGGGAAACTGTCTGCGCAGATGCTCTACGGCTGCGTGCACCTAGCGATCCACAGTGGGCTTCGCAAAGGAGAGCTGTTGGGTCTGCGCTGGCAGGATCTGGATCTGGACACTCGTCGTCTTACGGTATCACGAAGTTTTCGCGGCACTCCCAAAGGAGGGAAGGAGCGTCACTTGCGGCTTCCGTCGGCGTGCGTGCCGATTCTATCTTCGTGGCGGAAGTTGTGCCCGACTACCCGAGAGGGGCTGGTATTTCCTGTGATGAAACATGGCAAGGCGCAGATGGGAGAAAGTCGGTCGATGCTTGGGCTTCCGGCTGCACTGGAGCAGGCAGGCTGTCATCCACTACAACGATCTTGGCATGCACTGCGTCATACCTTCGCTTCGCACTTTGTGATGTCTGGCGGCAGTATCTTGGCGCTTCAGAAAATCCTTGGACACCATGACATCAAGCAGACCATGACCTATGCGCATCTCGCCCCGGAGTTTCTGGGCGATGAGATGGACCGGATCAAGTTCTAGGAACGACTCTTGCTGATTGTGAGTGCGGCCCTTATCTGTTGAGCGCGTGCTTCGAGTGCCAAAAACTCCGCACGTTGTCCAAGAATCGGTCTCACAGAGTCGAGTAGTGTGAGCGCTGCCGTGAGGTCGGTTCGTGCATCCTTCCCTTTCTTGGTCTCGGCTCTGACTAGGAGGGTGCTCGCTTTGCCCAGGCGGATGTCGGGGTCATTGGGGTGCTTTCGTAGTCCCTCATCGATGAGCGCGACTCCGGCTTGCAGCTCTGAGGCAGAGACCGACTCCTGTGCGGTGTCCAGCTTGGTTCGGAGAAGATCGGCTGACAAGACGTAGAATGGGTGAATGCCAGGAAACGACTGTCCGAGTCGATCCAAGACCCGCTGGGCGGCTTGCAGTGCGGACTGTGGCGGCTTGTTGTGGGTAGCCTGTGACCGCGCTTCGAGCATGTGCAGGAGGACTTCTTCAACCAGAATCTCGGAGTCACCAGGTTTTCGCTGAGTAGCCAGCGCGAGTGCGTCGAGACCGGGCTTGATGTTCACGGGTTCTCCAAGGGTCAGTTGGGTTCGTGCTTCCTCTCGATGCAGACAGGCTTGGTTTAGATAGCCGACGTGAATCTCCGGAGAGAGGTTTATCGCATGCTGGCAAGCGGCAAATCCACTCCGCAGCAGCTCACTCGCGTTCTGTCCATGCAGAGTCTCCTGCCGGGCCAGCTCGCATTTGGTGGCGCAGAGATCGTTCCACAGAAAGATGGTCGATTGTGTCTTCTCTAGCGTCCGTTCTAGGACGGCGGCTGCTTGACGGAGGTGCGGTCGTGGATCCTCTCCGGTTCGTTCTTCATACGCGGCCAGCGCGAGCAGGATGTTGTTGCGAAGAAGCGCTGCTGTGTCGCAGACCGTGGCCATCGTTCCCCGTTGTCGATGACTACGGCCGGGGAAGTCCGGGAACTCCCGTTTGACCGAGCAGAGTGTGGCAGATGACTATCGGTGATGAGTGCTTCCAATCGCTAGGTGCTGGTGTAGTATGTCTGGCATGGCTACTGTGATTCCGCTTCCTCGCTCGTATCGGGAATCTGTGACGGAAATGACCGAGTACGTGCTGCCCCAGCATGCAAATGCACTCGGCAATGTGTTTGGTGGACAGATTATGGCGTGGGTCGACCTTTGCGCCGCGATCACCGCACAACGCCATGGTGGACACATGGCAGTGACGGCATTTGTCGATGATTTGATGTTTGAAAATCCTGTCAAGGTGGGGGAAGTGGTTCATCTGCGCGCTCAACTTACGGCAACCTTTCGGACCTCTATGGAAGTCGAAGTGAGTGTAACGGGCGAGGACTTGCGAACTCGACGACGTTGGCCTTGCGTACATGCGTTCCTTACCTTTGTCTGTATCGATGATCAGGGGAAGCCGGTACAAGTGACGCCGCTATTGATTGATTGCGAAGAGATGCAGCAGTCACAGGAGCGCGGCGCAGAGCGGCGTGCGCACCGGTTGCGAAGAACCACCCGCAACGATTGATGTCGCTTCCGGCAGTCTTCCCTGTGATGAGAATAGCACCTGGTAATCGACGGAGATTCTACTACTGAGCGTATTGCGAAGAATGTTGAGCTGCCCGCTGGGAACGCCTGCTTGCTCTGCCTCCGCTAGTGCGGCCTCGGCTTGTTTGGCAGCGGGTCGAGGATCTTCTCCGCGCACGAACTGCTGTCGCGCAACATAGGCGTAGGCAGCGGCCTTTTCGGTGATCACGTTGGTCGAGTCTGGGGATACCACACGAAGCCGGTCGATCGAAGTCATCAAGCTGCGCAGGTGTGCATCCATGTCTCGGTGTTCAAATAGGTCTTGGAACAGTCGATCACGAAAGTACGCCACGCGTGCGTAGTAGACGATGGGGAGACTCCGAGCCAGCTCTGTCAGCTCATCAAGGAGAGCCTCTACTTGTCGATCGGCAATCGCGGCTTCGCTTACCTTCCCTTGAAAGTACAGGGAATCTGCCCTCCTACGGGCAATGGTAAGCTGGAGCAAAGCGGGCTGGTAATCCCAAGGTGCTTCCGCTGCGGCGGCTTGCGCAGCTTGCTGGGCTTGTTGTTCGTTATCCTGATAATAATGAAGCCATCCTTCGACGAGCTTTGCGGACTCGAGCTGAATGCCCGCGCTCTTTTTCAAGTGCGCACGGGTCGCACTGAGTAGCTCTGCATCGAGCTTGAGCCGTTGTTGTTTGCGAAGCTGTGGATCGACTTCGTGGCGACTGTCAATGATTCCCTTTTGATACAACTTCCCTAGCACGAGTCCCAGCGCAAAGTGCACTTCAGGACGGTCGTAGCCTACTGACAAAGACTTCTCCAGTTGTTGACGCGCTTCTTCGTATTCCTGAAGGACTTGGTGACCGCGACCGAGCGCGTAGTGGGCAGGCCCACGTAGATCTGCTTCTAGCGTATTGAGCTGGTCGGTGATTCTACGCATGCGGTTGCGGACCACCGCACTTTCTCTGCGGATGTCATGGGCGGGCAGCATGTACGCTGCGCGCATGAACAGCTCCATCTGGGTAATGTCCTGGCCGAGCTGCTGAGACAGAGCCGCCTGTCTATCGGTGCGCTCGCGCTCTCTCGCAGCGAGCACGCGGCCACGGACAAAGACCAGCAGTAGCGACATCACGCACAGCACGCACAAGACGGACACTGCCACCACCGCTTTGTGCTTCTGAGCGCGCTTGTACGCCACAT
>CALLYL010000657.1 GCA_937859535.1 uncultured Myxococcales bacterium | reverse complement strand
CCGCTCATCGTAGCGAGCTGAGTCGTCATTGGAGGGGGGCCAATGACTCACGAAGAGCTAGAGGAACTGGTCTTATTTCTCGCAGCGCAGGTAGGGCTTCAGAGTCCACGCCCAGCGCTGCATCGGCGAGCCCGATCGACCGAAGGCCAAACGCAAGGAGTACAAGGTCCACCGGGACCACAAGGCCCGTCCGGCATGACTGGACCACCGGGTGAGCCCGGCCCGAAGGGAGATCACGGCGATACCGGACCCATGGGGCCACAGGGTGAGCCTGGCAACGAGGGGCTACCCGGTCCACCTGGGATGCCAGGAGCACCGGGCGCACCAGGAGCGGCGGGGGCAGCGGGTCCAGCAGGACCGCCCGGCCCGAGTTGGCCCGATGTCTTCATTGCTACACCGGGTGGCGTCCCGCCGTTCTATCCATCCGTCCAGCAGGCAATCAATGCAGCCATCGCTGCGGGTGAGCGCACGGAAGCAGACCCGGCACTCGTGCTCGTGCTTCCTGGCGACTACGCCGAAGATGTGACGCTGTACAAACACGTCCTCGTCCGAGGCTTCGATCGTCTGGGCGACTTCAAGACGATCATCCGGGGGCAGGTGACATGTAATTTGACACTGGAGGGCGGCGTTCGTGAAAAGACAGTCACCAGCCTGAGCGGTTTGTCGCTGTTTCCACCGAGCGGCAAAACCTGCGGTCTGCTGTTTACCGGCGTGAACTCGCAGAAGCTCATTGTCACCGATGTGGCGATTGAGAGCAGCGTCCCGTGTCTGCTCTCTGACAACACGTTTACGTCGGGGAGTGGAACCAGCCAAATCCTGTGGAAAGATTGCCGTCTCCGCAGTACCAGCATCGCATCACCCGCCGTCCTCCATCGCTCCGGCAGCATCGAGCTGGAATCGTGCGATGTCTGGAACCGTGTAGCGCCTCCTTCGGTCAGCCCCGTGGTCATCCGCCTCGGGCCAATCGTCGGTCAATCGCAGCCTTGCACGCTGGCACTGGCCAACTGTTCCATCGAAGGCACCATTGTGGCCGATGGCAGCCTGTCCACAGCGACCACGGCGGGCACGATCGGGTTTGGAGCGGTCCGTAGCTCGTTTTATCTCGCCAATTCTACAGCGGCCCCTGTTCGATATGTCGTTGCGACTCCAAATGGCACAGCAGCCGTCACCACCCTAGCGCTTGCGCACTGCCTATTCCGAGCATCCGCTTGGACAGCGGGAACGTACATGGTTCTCGGCAATCCAGGCGGAGCCATTCCGGTCATCAGCTTTGGCAATGGATTTCGTGCGGATACTGGAGTAACCGCCGCAGCGCTCACCAGCGGGACCGCGATCAATACTCCAATAGGGACAATATGAGCACCGCAAATATGTGGACTGCCATTGATGGTGCGTTTGCTGCAATCATCCGTGTCATTCAGCAGAAATCCGCAGGAAATTGGCAAGCTGCTTTTATAGCGCTCGAACAATGCAATGCGGCGCTGGTAGAAGCGACTCGACATTTTCAGGCGCTTACGGCCAATTTAAGAACTCAGAGAGAGCATACCGAAGCTGTCTCGCTCAATCGGGTGCTACAGAGCTACCTTGTCCCGCTTATCTCTGCGCTGATGGAGTGTATGCAGTCATCTGGGACGGTGACCCCGCTTCAACCGGCTGCTGGTCCCGAGCGCCCGCCGTGGCTCTCGCCGCAGATCCTCGCAGCAATCGACGAGCAGCTTCGCGCACTCGCCCACAATCCGGGGGCGCTGGCGACGCTCGGTGGGTTGCTGGCCCCGCTCTCCCGGCTCAATGAACTCAACATCATTCGTGCCTGCGAACTGCTGGCCAGCGACAATGCGCTGGGCGTGGCGTTCGTGATTCGGCTCCTCCGCGACGTGAGGACAGAGCGGCGCGACCTCCTGCCTTACCTCGCGACCTACCTGCAAGAGGTCGGCACGCTGAGCAACGATGCGAGCACTGTCGCCACCAAAGGGATTCGGATCTCCATCGGCGATATCGGCAGCACGCATGCTCGAATTCTCTTGGCCGTGCGCTATCTGGAGATCAAGGAGAACTTCGATTTATCTCGTTGAAAGACATTGATGAGTGAGGGGTGGAAATGGCAGACAAAGCGGTTCCTGATTTGGATATGACTGTGGGTTACTTCATGGAGCGGGATGGGAAGATTGTGTGGGAAACGTATGATGGTCAACTCGCTACTTGGCGACTTGCGCTCATCGACCTGCTGAAAAGCCCGAACGTCAAAGCGCTGTACTTCCTGGCGGGCAAGTCGATCTGGATGAGGCTGCCGCTGTGAGTCGTCGCGATTCTCAGTGGGCCGGGATTGTCGCGGGTGCGGCTGGGCTGTCGCTGGTGGCCGGTTTTTTGGTGCTGGCTGTCGTCGGAAAGCCGCCTGCTCGAAAGGACAGCACGGAACCTCCGCTGGCCAAACCACCCATGACGCCACCCGACGACGTGGAGGCACTTGCGCGGTGTCTCCGTTCCGAGGACGACGATCCGGCCATCCAGATCGCGATCGGTTGGATTGTGCTTCAGACAGCGCGACGACGGCGAGTGTCGGTCTTTGACCTGCTGACGGCTGGACACGGCTACGGTCCGCAGAAGGTGTTTGTGTCAGGCCACGCTTTCATCCGTTTTGCGGCCACCGACAAACCTGCCTCGGACACGACGATGTTGCTTGCAGCCGCGCTGCTCGCGGGAACCGTCGAGCCCCCGAAGCGCTTTCAGATTGCAGCCCCGACGAGCTTTGTGGAGCGAAGCAAGGCGAGCAAACGACTCGGTGAGGATGGTCGTCCACTTCAACCGGAAACGACAATGGATCGGATCGGCGCGCTGCAAGCCGACTTTGGCGGCCTCGTGGGTCGAATGGGGCGCTGGTTCTTCTATCGGCACCGGGCTCCCATCGTTGACGCTGCTGCGTCCGTGCCGAGCTTGGCGTAGGATGCGCGCCATGAAGCTGATGCTGAGCCTCGTGCTGCTGCTGTTTGTCACGACGACCGCGTTTGCCGAGGAGGAGCTGCGCGCTCCGCCGACTCTGCGCGATGCCGCCAAGGCACATTTTCACAACGGTCTGGCGTTCTATCGCAGCGAGCAGTATGGACCCGCCATCGTCGAATTTCGTGCTTCGTGGGAGCTGAGCGGTGAACGCGACTTGCTCGGCAACCTAAGCTGGGCTTGCGAGCGTGCCGGTCGCATCCCAGAAGCGAAGGAATACGCGGCCAAGTACCGCGACCTCAGCCGTGGCACCGAGGACGCCGAGCGCTCCGAGCGGCGGATGAAGTTCCTGACCGAGCGCTATCCTGATGGGAAATCCAGCGATGCCAAGCCCGCTGAAAATCCGACGCCGGAAACCACGCCAGCCCCAGCCTTACCGCTCACCGCCCAAGTCGTTCAAAGCGGCGATGCGACGCCATCGAACGGCCCGACACCAGCAGGCAGACCGCTTGCGATCGGCCTTGTCTCGGGTGGCGGGGCAACGCTGGCACTGGCGATAGGGCTCGGTGCAGGAGCCTTCGCGATGTGGGCCGAAGCAGACCGTCCCGAGACGTATTACGACCGCTGGCTCAGTCTCAACACCACTTCTCGTGCCCTGACCATCTCCGCCGCCATAAGTGGTGTCACCGGAGCCAGCTTGCTCGGCGCTGGCCTGTATCTGATGCGGAGGAAACGCTAAGGGGGGGAACATGAACCGCTGCGCGCTGTGTCAGCAACCCAAGGACGACTCGGACTTCGCCGCTCTGGTCGTCGAGTATCACGGCAACGAACCGGAGCCGGACGCGAGGAGCTTGTGCCAGGAG
>CALLYL010000656.1 GCA_937859535.1 uncultured Myxococcales bacterium | reverse complement strand
TGCTGGTGAGACAATTCTCCATTATGACGGGGTAACTTGGACAAAAAAGATCCTTTCGGGAAAGACCACCAGCACGTACCTAGCATCTCTCTGGCTTGAGCAGAGCAATCCAGGAAATGGCTGGGCAGTTGGAGATAACAATACCTATCTGACGCTATCTAATGGACAATGGAGGGTTGATTCATCTGGGCTGCAAGTAGGAATAGGTTCTGGAATATGGGGCAGTTCTGCCGGTGGAGTCTGGGCTGGTGGTTGCGATCTGAGAATCGTACATCACAATGGTAATTCGTGGCAACTATCAAGGACCGAGTCATTGCTTGAGAATCGAGACGACTTTTGTAAACACCACTTGATATCTATGTTTGGCACAAGCCAGATTAACGTCTGGGCAGTTGGTACAGATGGATATATTCTAAGATATGGGTATTGGATCGATTAACATGAATGAACTGCGAATTGCGAGAAAGCACCCGAAGTAGACTTGGAGCGAGCAATGACCGCACAGTTGAGCTTTCGCAACCCACAAGGGAAGCTGATTACAGTACCACTCGATGAGTCAGGACAAGGTGTATTGATTGGTCGGGAAGCAGAAACGTGTCGCGTTTCGATCTACGATCCGATGCTGTCATCGGTGCATGCGGTGGTTCGGCAGGAGGGAACCGCCTGGATCGTTGAGGACCGCAACTCCGCGAACCATACGTATTTGAACGATTCGGAACAGCCGGTGACTAGAGCGGTGTTGTCCGATAAGGACGTGATTCGCTGCGCGTCGCTGTGGGTGCAGTGTCGATTGCCTACTCAATCCTCGATGCCAACGATCAGCTCTCTCGAAGCGCCACCGCGTAATCTGTCTCAGCTCAGTGAGCATTTGGCAGTGGTGACGCGAGAGGCCGAGAACCTGCGCCTATCGCTCCGCGACGCCAACAACCAGAGTAATCGAGCGCAGGGAGAATACCAATCCTTGCATGATCGAGCGGTCCAGGCAGAGCACCAATGTCTCGAGTTGCGAGCGAAGCAAGATCGTCTTGCGGCAGATCTGACAGCAGTCAGGGAGAAGGCCGCACGTCTGGAAGGTGAATTGCAGGAAAGGTCCACCCAGTTTTCTGAAGCTCGTCGGGAAGTCAACCGGTTAACAGCTGAGGCGCAGCGGCTCACGACACAAAACGACGAACTGCAAACCGAGCGAAACACGCTGATAGTCGAAACGAACAATGCCCGCAACGAAACCGAGAGCTTGCGCCAAGTTAATCGGGAACGCGAGCGAACGATTGAGGACTTGAATGCTGCCGCGTCTGAACTGGAACGGCAGCTTCGCTTGGCTAGGGAGCAGAATTCCGCACGAGATGCACAGATGGATCGGGTTCTGGCTGAGCGGGATCGGTTGAGGGAAGATCGGCAGGGTTCCCAGCAGATCTTGACCAAAATGGAAGAGGAACTGCGCACCCTCCGAATCGACAATACGCAGTTGCAGAGGATTGTGTCGGGCTCAAGCGAGAACGGACAGCTCCTGACGCGTCAGTGCAGCGAGGTAGCAGCCCTGCGCATCCAGTCCGAGAATGCACAGAAGGAGCTTGTTGAGTTGCGCCAACAGGTGGAGATGTTTCAGGACGGTATCTCAGGAACGATCCTCGGTCTGACCGAGACTGCTATGACCATTCAAAAACGGCTGACCGATCTGACGTTCAACCTTGCGGATCAGGATGCCGCCCAGCATCTGTCGCGGATGGTCGATCAACTGATTGCTTGCACACAGGACGCCCAAGGCGCGGTGCGCGGACTTCGCCGCCTTGCTTGCTTCGCCTAGGAGGGCCGACTTTGGAACGCATTGGAGAGGTCGTCGCTGGATACCGAATCACAAACCGCATCGCAGCGGAGCCATACACCACTCTATTTCAGGTCGAGAGGGACGGAGAACAGGCATTCCTGCGTGTGCTCTTGCCCGAGCGATCGAAAAACGAACGCATCACGAAACGCTTTTTGGACAGTGCCGCTGCTTTGCAGAAAGGCAAGCACGAGGCGCTGGTCGAAATACTCGAGCATGGAAGGCTCCCTGACGGTTGCGCCTATGTGCTGCACAAACGCCTAGCCGGGAAGTTTCTCTCTGAGGCGCGAGAGTTGGCGAAGGGAGCGCAGGTTGTTTCGATTCTGCATCAGCTGGCCTCTGCCCTTGCTGTTCTTCATCGCGAAGGGATCGCCTATCTGGATCTGCAACCCGAGAGAATCGTGTTGCTTACAAACAAAGACGAACTGAAGGCGCAGCTTCTAGATACTGAGCACACCCAGGTTGGCGAAAAGCAACCACTCCGCAATACGCTACCGAACGTCGCTGTGTCTGGCCTCGATGATCCCGTACTCTTCATGGCTCCTGAGTACTTTGCTGCGGAAGGAAAGCTCGGGACACCAGCCGATGTCTATGCGCTCGGGGTGCTAGCCTATCAGTTGCTCTGCGGGAAAACTCCCGTTGCTGGAGGCCAAACAGGCGAGGTGATCGACGCCCACGGACGCATCAGGCCTGCTCGGCTGCGTTCCATCGAACCAAGTGTGTCTGAGGCGCTAGACGAACTCGTAGATACGATGCTCGCCAAAGACCCCAGCCAAAGACCCAAAGCGTCCTTCATCGAACAGGAGTTGAGTCGGCACCAGTCGACCCCAGGAAGCGCGGGATCGTTGCAATTTGGTGACTACAAAGTGGAGCGGCTGCTGGGCGAGGGCGGCATGGGCCAAGTCTATGAAGCATATAGTGAGAACCAAAGGAGGCGCGCCGCGATCAAGGTCATCCGACCCGAGTTCTGCACCGATCCATCGGTATGCGCCCGTTTCATAGAGGAGGTTCGAGCCGCCAACACGATCAACCATCCGGGCATCATCTCAATCTTCAATCACAGCCGAACCTCCGACGGCAGACTATATACCGTCATGGAGTACTTGGACGGAGGAACGCTGCGTGATCTCATCGACAAGGGACCGCAACCTGCGCTCCGTGTCGTCCAGCTTTGTCTTCAAATCGCCCTGGCCTTGGCGGCTGCACACGAAAAGGGCGTGATTCACTGCGATCTCAAACCAGAGAATGTCGGTGTGCTCCTGGATCGGACGGTTCCAGGGGGGGAGCGAACCAAGATCCTTGACTTCGGGGTTACGAGGTTGCTTCGTGATCAGGAGGCTCCGTCCGGGGGGACTGGTGTGCGGTCTACGGGGGGAACTCCTGCCTATTCGTCCAAGGATCCAAGCGAAGCGAATGGGACCAGCGTCAGCGAAGACCGGGTCGATGTGTATGCGCTAGGCCTCATCATGAAGGAGTTACTGCAAGGTACTTCGTCAGCTGAGCATTTGCCTGCGGAACCACTCTGTCCTACGCACCTGCGCCGATTGATAGAGGATTCCCTGGTTCCTGATCGAGTCCGTCGGCCATCCATGAAGGACGTGGTCGTAATCCTTTCTCAATTGGCCGAGGACTTGGCTCATCTTCAGCGGCCGATTCCTACACAGCCACCCCCAAGATCCCGATTGGGCTGGTGGCTGGGACTTGGCGGAACAGGTGTGGCCGCAGCCATTGCGATAGCTGCCCTGACCGTGCGTCCCGACAACGGCTGCCAGAAACCTGTGGATATGGATGAGTCGATGGAAATGCCAAGTGCGGAGGACATGACCATGCCACCAGCGCCGCCCGGCATGGTCGGGTTCGCTGGGGGTTCATTCGTCATGGGTAGTGCAATCCACGAAGAAGACCCCAAGAGGGAGGTCAACATTCGCCCATTTGCCCTGGATATCGACGAGGTCACAAACCAGCAGTTTGCCGAGTTCCTGAACTACTTGCTCGGGCGCGGGGCACTCCCCGTGGACAAGGGCAAAATGGTGAAGCTTGAAGGCAAGTTGTTGGCTGATCTGGATCCACAATTCAGCGGTCTAGTTTTCAATGAGAAACCCCCAAGATTTGGGTCCCGCCCTGGAGCGGAGCAAAAGCCTGTGGTGTTGGTGACCTACACGGCCGCCGAAACATACTGCCGCGAGCGGAACAAGCGTCTGCCACGTGAGAACGAGTGGGAACTAGCCGCTCGCGGTTCTGAACTCCAACGCACTTATCCATGGGGACCAACGGCCCCTGCTTGCGAGGGAGTCGTCTTTGGTCGAACTCGAAATCCACCTGAAGCGTGCGCTGGCTTGGCACAAGGTCCAGAAGTCGTTGGCTCTGTCGCAAGTGGAAAGCGCTCCGACCGAAGCCCCGAGGGTATCTATGACCTGGGCGGAAACGTAGCGGAGTGGGTCGGCAGTTCAGCGGTGCCTAAAGTTGAAGGAAGCGGTGTGGTCCTGCGCGTCGTCAGAGGTGGCGACTGGCTACGTGCAGCTGAAACCTGTTCCGTCCGCAGCCGTATCCCCGTCAATGGAGAGCAGCCTCAGGCCAACATTGGCTTCCGCTGCGCCAGAAACCAGTGAGGCCGAGAAGGTAAATGATGCGACGACAATCCATTCTTCTGCTGGCGTGCATTCTTTTTCTTAGTCCATTCGTCGGTGCCCAGGAATCACCTAAGCTCGGCGAAGAAAGCGCACAGAAGGATCTACGAGTTGTTAAGGATCACACGACTCCGATGGACAGCAGCGCATCGGCGATATGGATCGTGGTTTGTAAGGAACAGGAAAAGAACCTTTTGCCGATAGAGTCGGGCACTCCCCTACAAAGCCATGATAAGATCGCGCTGCAACTGTTCGTCGACAAGCCGAGTTATGTCTACACCCTATTCCGGAGCAATGCAGGGAAGATACTGCGACTTTATCCCGAGCAAGGAGACGAGCAGGTTGAAGCCAATGGGCAGCGCCGCGTCCCGAAGGAAGACGATACTTGGATCGAATTGGATGAGAGAGTTGGTTACGAACACCTGTTTGTGGTGGCCAGTGAGAAGCCTCTGAGCACTGAGAAACTCCATGCACTCATCCAGGGCTGGCTCAAAGACCATCCCACAGAGGCCAAGAAGATTCCGCTGGCGACCGATCGCCCAACTTCAGGTTCACGGAAGTCCGATGGTTCCGGCGGGTCAGGCACACAGACCAATCTGATCGTCACGTCCAAACTGCTTACAGCGTCAGCATTTCGCTCCCTGGGACGCGGTCTGTTTGTTGCTAGGGGCAGCAAAACCTCACTTGAAGAGGAACCCCATC
>CALLYL010000655.1 GCA_937859535.1 uncultured Myxococcales bacterium | reverse complement strand
ACTCTCGGTAAGGAGAGCAGGCGAGACACCAGACGCTTTGTCGGTGTGGTCTGAGGTTCTGGCTTGATTTGCCGGGTCTCCTCTTTGCTTGGGGTTCTGTGAATCTACTCCAAACCGGTGATGCGGTCTATCCCTGGCACCGGATGTCCGTGTTCCACCAGGGCTTTTCGGATCAAATAGGGGAGCACCAGCTCGTCGTGCGGACTATGAACGCGGTTCGAGTCGCTGATGTAGTCATCGACCAACTGAACAAGTTCTGAAGCGGTCATCGGTTCCGAAAGTGATGACATCCAACGGCCCGCATCGTCAGTGCAATCCACCCAATCGGGGACACAATAATGGATGTCATGCTGGCTCACTTCCCGTATTGTCGCTGTCCATCGTCTGAGCCTGGTGTCCGTAAGTGCCCGTCGCACCTGCTTGACGAGCAGCAGCTTTCCGTGCGGAAGGCCATGCACGATCCAACGTGCGATGGGCTCGCGTCCCAAATCCCAACCCTTGGCCCGCACAATCCGTATTGGCTTACAGAAGGTGTATCGGAACAGGACGGGGCCTTCCATTTGTACGATCCGTGTGTCCTCCGGCTCCTGGTAGGACTGTTGACCGATCTTCACCACGAGGCCGGACGAACTGTTGCTGACCAGATACACCTTGGCCGTGGTGCGATTGAGCCGGGCGCCGTAGCGGCGGAGCAGCTCGGCGAGCTGTTGTTCGGTGGCCTTGTTTTTGCCGTTCTTCCAGCTGCTGACCACGCTCTGCTGGGTGCGGCAGACCTTCGAGATCTCCTCTTGGGTCATGCCATCGTTTAGCGCAATGTTGACCAGCTCTTTGGTCCACTTGAACTTTTGGCGGCTCGGCTTGTCTTCGCTCATCGGCTTTTCTCCATCGTGGGTGGCCCGCACCGAGCACCTTCCATCGCACGGTGCGGGCCGTTTCCGCTACTTCTTGCTGTGCTGACCGCTCCCCGTCCCTCCTTGGCTTGGGGCTGGCTGCTGGGGCCGCTGCTCGGGCTGCTGGTTCGGGTTCATCTGCTTGCCCCGGTTGCCCTGCGCTTGGTCCCAGGTCTTGTTGGTCCCAGGCGTGCCCCAGTTGCCATTCTTGATGTCCGATTCGTGATTGGACTGTTTACTCATTGGCCGATCTCCGTGAAGTGATGTCTCATCCGCGACGGTAGCGGCAACCTCTGCCGTGTTCCTCGCTGCTAAAACCAATCTACGGTCGTCAGCCTCGGGGCGGTATTGATATGTTCGTGATAGAAACCTGATAATGCACGATAGTTTCCGTCGCTGAGCGGGATCGATGGGCGCGGAGGTGGTCGATCGCGGTCGCAAGGCCGGTGATCGCGATCGTGCGCATCTGCGCTAGGATGCGCCGCAGACGACCCACCATGGCACTCAAGAAATCCGAGCTTTACTCTTCTCTTTGGTCTGGCTGCGACGAGCTTCGCGGCAGCATGGACGCCAGCCAGTACAAGGACTACGTGCTGTCGCTGCTGTTCGTGAAATACGTCAGCGATAAGTACGCCGGGCAGCCGTTTGCACCGATCACGATTCCGCCGGGCGCGAGCTTTGCGGACATGGTCCAGCTCAAGGGTACGAATGGCATCGGCGACCAGATCAACAAGAAGATCCTGGGACCGCTCGCGCAGGCGAACAACCTGTCGGATATGCCGGACTGGAATGACCCCAACAAGCTCGGCAGCCCCAAGGAGATGGTGGAGCGGATCACCAACCTGATCGCGATTTTTGAGAATCCCGCGCTCGACTTCTCAAAGAACCGCGCCGATGGTGACGACCTACTCGGAGATGCCTACGAGTATCTGATGCGGCACTTTGCCACCGAGAGCGGCAAGAGCAAAGGCCAGTTCTACACCCCCGCCGAGGTCAGCCGCGTCATCGCCCAGATCCTCGATATTCGCAACGCGAATACCAGCAACGACACCACGGTGTATGACCCAACGTGCGGCTCGGGCTCCTTGCTGCTCAAGATTGGTCATGAAGCGAGCCATGGCAAAGACGTGCGCGTGACACTCTACGGTCAGGAAAAGGACTCCTCGACCGCCGGACTGGCGCGCATGAACATGATCCTGCACGACTACGCCACCGCCGAGATCAAGCAGGGCAACACGCTGGCCAATCCTCTGTTCAAAGAGGGGGACGCGCTCAAGACCTTCGACTATGTCGTCGCCAATCCGCCCTTTAGTGACAAGCGCTGGAGCACTGGACTCGATCCTGAAAACGACCCCTTTGAGCGCTTCACGGGCTACGGAATTCCGCCAGGCAAGCAAGGCGACTACGCCTACCTCTTGCACATTCTGCGCTCGCTGCGGAGCTGTGGCAAAGGTGCTTGCATCCTTCCTCACGGAGTCCTGTTTCGGGGCAATGCTGAGGCCGCGATCCGGCGAAACCTCATTCTGCGCGGCGTGATCAAGGGAATCATCGGTCTGCCCGCGAACCTGTTTTACGGCACGGGCATTCCGGCCTGCATCATCGTGCTCGACAAAGAGCACGCGCAGGCCCGCAAGGGAATCTTCCTGATCGATGCCAGCCGAGGCTTCCGCAAGGACGGCAACAAGAACCGACTGCGCGAGCAAGACATCCATCGCATCGTCGATACCTTCAGTCGTCAGGTCGAGATTCCTGGCTACTCCCGAATGGTGCCGGTATCGGAAATCGCCGATCCCAAGAATGACTACAACCTCAACCTGCCGCGCTACATTGACAGCAGCGAGCCAGAGGACTTGCAGGACTTGAGCGGCCACTTGCGCGGTGGGATTCCTGACCGAGATCTCGATGCCCTGTCGCGCTACTGGCAGGTGATTCCTTCGGTACGCGCCGCACTGTTTCAGCCCGGCGACCGCCCCGGCTACAGTCAGCTTCGCATTCCTTCTGCTGACATCAAATCGACCATCTTCGGGCATCCAGAGTTCACCACCTGGCATACGGCAACCACTCAGCTCTTTGAGCAGTGGCGGACGTTTGCAACGCCACGACTCAAGGGACTGATGCCGGGCAGTCAGCCGAAGACGCTCATCGATACGTTGTCCGAGTTACTGCTCGCGACCTTTGGCAGCGCGCCGCTCATCGACCCGTACGATGTCTATCAGATCCTGCTCGACTACTGGTCGGAGACGCTGCAAGACGAGTGCTACCTCGTCACCGACGATGACTGGCAGCAGGCCGCGCAGCCGCGACTGTTCTTGGATGACAAGATCAAGAAGAGCAAGGTCAAGCCGGACTTTGCGGTTGGCAAAAAGAAGTATTTGGCAGAACTCATATCCTCTGCGCTCCTCATCGCTCGCTACTTTCCCAAGGAGCAAGCCGCGATCCATGCACTCGAAGCAGAGCGCTCTGCCGTCGAGCAGCAGCTTGAGGAGCTGATCGAAGAACACAGCGGCGAAGACGGCCTTTTGGAAGACGCCAAGAATG
>CALLYL010000654.1 GCA_937859535.1 uncultured Myxococcales bacterium | reverse complement strand
TTGGATCTCGATTCATTCTTCACCGTCATAAGATCCTGCGTCGAGGACAGCCGACGCAGGGCCTCGTCTCCATATCACAAGGTGTCGATTTGCTTCGTTGGCCGGCGTACTCCGCATCAGTTACTGCATGACACCAGCATCACGTCTTTGGCGCTGGGCCAAGGAATTGAGCTGCAAGATTTTGTCAAAGAGGAAGTTCAAGACTTTCGTGCCGAATTATACAAAGTAACAAGAAGCGATATTGCATTTAACAGGGCCTTTGAAGTCACAGAGGGCCATCCATTTATGTTAAATAGAATTTGCAACGATATATATATTGAGCGTTGTCAAAGCCAAGAGGACGTCGACAAAATCATTAGCGCGGTCTTCGCCAAGGATGACTATCAAACCATTGGCATGTTTAAAGCTGTCGAAGACCGGATTTTGGTCCATCATCGCC
Organism: uncultured Myxococcales bacterium; assembly: GCA_937859535.1. Classification (GTDB taxonomy): domain Bacteria; phylum Myxococcota_A; class Polyangia; order Palsa-1104; family JAEUJZ01; genus JAEUKA01. Next base: position 2,790 of record CALLYL010000654.1, on the reverse strand, counting down.
GCTCGGAGCTTTTTGAAATCTATTATAAGCTATTGTTTGATCCGCGTCCTATTCCGAAAAAGCGTAAAGATGAGCTTCAGATCGAGTTGGTACAGAGCGGTCTGTGCTGCTGGCGCAACCATGAGCTTCAACCACGAAACCAAATTTATAAGAACGTCTTTGATGCTGCTTGGCTGCGTTCCCATCGAGGCGGACCGCGACCACTCGATGCACGAATCGAGCCCTGGCTAAAGGCCAATCGCAGCGATGAACACCTTCTGAATCAGTACGAGCTTCAGGCCGAGGAGAATCGCTTCGCTACCGGTGAGTATGAGCCCACGGAGATCGAGCGGGAATTTCTGTCCGCTAGCGAGACCTACGCCAGCGCGTTCAGGCTACGGCGCACGAAGCTGTTCGCGGCAGTCAGCGCAGCCGTCATTATTGTGGCGATCGTCGTTGCCTTCTTCTTACTGCAGTCCCGTCGTCTACGCGCAGAAATCGTGTTTTATCAAGACCGGATCAAGAACCAGCAGCAGGTCATTCGGGAACTCGAGGAAGATTCACGGCGCCTGCGCGAGTCTCTGCAAAAAAGCCACAGCCAGTTGGATGACCAGCGGCGAGCTTACGACGAGCTTAGCTTGAAGTATATCAAGCTTATCGATGATCGAAATCGACTCGTCACGGAGCTTAATACCGCCATGGGGCTCATAAGGCTGCGCGAGGTAGCGCTGGAGGAGATGCGTACCAAATACCAGGACATGCAAAACCGCCTCGGCAAGTTGTCGAAAGATGCTGAGAATCTCCAGCAACTTCTCACCGAGTCGCGGCAACGGATTGCCCGCCTAGAACAAAAGGAAGCGACGGCAACGGATGTGCTTCTTGAAAAGCCCACCTTCGCCTTTCGTCACGAACGCCCGGTCCGCTCGGTGGCACTGTCGGCTGATATCAAGTCAGTGTACACAGCGGATGGCGAGGGCAATATCTTCATCTGGTCGCCGTCCCAGGAGGACTCGCCCGTGGCTCAGCTGAAACAGCATAGTGGAGCCATCAATGATTTGGCCCTTTCCAATGATGGTGCCTTACTAGTCTCGGGGGATACGGTGGGCGTGGCTCAGCTGTGGGATATCAGAAAGCGTACAGTGAGCGCCACCTTACGCGGCCACAGCGGCTCCATATCAGCTGTTGCAATTGCTCCAGACGGCAAGTATGTCGCCACCGCGAGTTCCGATTCGACGATCCGCATCTGGGATGCCCAGAAGGGGACGCCGCTTCGCATTCTGAGCGGCCACAAAGGCGAGGTAACGGCCATTGCCTTTGCGCGTGACGGCATCAGGCTAGTAAGCGGCGCCCGCGACCGAACGGTGCGAATCTACAGCCTGGCCAACGGGCACGAGCAGATCCGACTGCGCGAGCGTTTCGACTCCGAGCCTACCTTCGTTGCCTTCAGCCCGAACGCTCGCGCGGTACTGATCGGCACCTACCGTGGTAGTACCAGCCTATACTATCTTCACGAGAATCGTGCATTACGGGCCGACATTCTCGGGAAACAGCCTGTCGGCACTCTGGTCGCCGGGTTGTTTGCACGCCAGCAGTCCTTCACTGCGACCATCGACGTCGAAGGAGTTGTCTGCATCTACGAGGCATTCACCGGCATCCGCCTAAGACGACTGAGCCCTGCGCTCAGACCGCTCGGCGGCAATGTCGGCAGCCGTGCATCGACCAAGGTGGCCAACGACGCGGTCTTTAGCGAAGACGGCAAGTGGGTGGTGACTGCTAGTGACGATGGGCTTGCCCGCATGTGGCGGGTCAACTTGGAGTAAGAACCAGTCGTAAGCGGCATGTTTTCTCCGTTTGGAGCGCATGTTTTTTCGCGGCACTGGTCGGGTAGCGGGGGGTCATTTGGTTTTGCCCCCACAGATTCTGAGCGTGCGGCATTCCCGTACTCGGCTCTGGCATCGATCGGACGACTCAGTCACATCGAGCAGCTTGCTCCTTGTGTAGCAGCGGTGCGGGGAGCGGCACTCGGTCGAGTAGCGTGTGATATTGTGGCCTCGTCCCCCCCACTGATTTTGATGAGTTGACACATGTTAGTGATAATGGCACTCGCATTCGGCGCATGGGTGTTACAGGCACGATACAAAGAGCGTCGCGAAGCGATTCAACGCGCGGATACTAAGGACATTCCCAGGCGGCTCGGCGATGAGATCCACAAGCATTTATCGGAATGCTGTTTCCGATATGATCAAGTAGAAACAGTTGGACAACACTCCGCCAGCAGTCCAAATTGACGCCTCATCTGCGCAAGGGAGAGATGATGGAGGTGCCCTACTGATTATTAAATATCAGCATGGCGTGACTAATCGCCAAATCGATGAGATGCAGATTGTTGATAAGAGCACGGGGACGCCCAGCACTTCCCAGCGGCCCATCATCAATCGCACAATAAGCAAGCGTGATGCCCCAGGCGCTGTTTGCGGACGTAGTCGAGGGTTCGGGCGATAGGCGCCGGTTGAAATACGACGGGCCCAGACGGCTCGCTCTGGGCGTGCTCGGTGACAATCTGGGCACTCTCGTCCCGCAACGAATCGGCTTGTTTCTTCATGGTGCACTCCGTACTGGGCATGCACAGAGACGATCACCGACCCGCAAGGAATACACGACGCGTGACGGCGAGGTTTTACTCTTCACTGTGCCGGTGTCGCCGATCTTGCAAAAGCGCGGGTATTCGGTGCAAAGCGCGGGGTGCGCGATGACAGCGGTGCAGAGGAATCGGAGCCATGCCGGTCTCATCTGAGAGCTCGTGTGGTGGGA
>CALLYL010000653.1 GCA_937859535.1 uncultured Myxococcales bacterium | reverse complement strand
GCCGGTCAGCCCGGACTTGGCGATCTCTTCACCGATCTTCCAGGTGTTGGCGGTGGCGGTGATGCTGGCCGGGTTGCCTGCCGAGGTACCGCCCGAAGCCTTCCACGCCTCGGCCGCCGCGCCGAAGATGTCGGACATGCCTTCGTTGAGTGCACCGGACTCATTCGAGTACACTAGGCTTGAGGTCTTGTCGGTGACGGCGTGGGTCAGCTCGTGCGCGGTGACATCGATCGCAAGCGACAGTGGCTGGAAGGTCGTGGCATCGCCATCGCCATAGACCATCTGGTTGTAGGGATCGCCCAGCCAGGCCGCGTTCGCACCCTCGCACGAAAAGCCGGTCGAAAACGTAAAGTGAACCGACGACTTCAGGAGCGCGCCCGCTCCATCGTAGGAATCGCGACCGAGGAAGTTTTTATAGAACCAGTAGGTCGCGCCGGTGTTGGTGTAGGCCGCGTTCGCGACGTTGTCCGCGCTGGTACCGCCCTCGTTGTAAAGCAGGGTGCCGGGTAGCTCGCTGCCGGTCGACAGACACTTGCTCTTGCCGTCGTAGATCGAGCGGGTGAGGCCGGTGTGGATGCGCGAAATCCGCGACAGCACGCGACCGCTGTGGGCATCGACATAGAGGTCTTCAAAGGCGTGACCCTCCGCACTTTGGTATTCAACCACCGCGTGATAGGCGAGCCGAACGGCCTCGCTGGCTGGCAGAAGTCCGTTCCCATCAAAGTCAGAGAAGATGACTGCGCGACCGTCCACCTGATGGACCTTCACCGTGCCGTCTTGGGCCAGTGTGGCGAGTGCGCCCTGGATGGCCGCTTCCGCAGTGAGCGTAGGCCGGGTGTCGATGCGCAGGTCGGGAATCGTCCGTCCAGCGACCGCATGCACCGCGCCATCTTCGGCCACTTGCAGGGTCAGCTCGGCACCGACCACCGGCACCCCACCATGGGTCTGGCGGAGCCGGATGTAGCGATAGCCGTCGACATCACGGATCTCTTTGTGAAACGCGAAGTTGGACTCTGGGGAAAGCCGCAGCGAGCGCGACAGGATGTTCATCGCGAACTCGCGGGCTTCCTCGTGACTCCGCACCGCCGCCGCCACTCGTCCGGTCAGGAACACCGGCTGCTTGCTCTGCGCATCCAGGGATGCCGAATCAAAACCCAGCGAGCGCAGAGTCGAACCCTTGACGGTTGCGGCAGTGGCAAGCAGCTCCTCTTCCGTGGAAACCGCATCAAGCTGCGCCGGAGCACAACCGGACACCATCAGAGCCGCCGAGCTGCAAGCCAGCGCAACGTGGGACAAAAAACGAAGCGTGCGAGTACGGGTCATTGGGAGTCCTCCATCTGTCACCAGTTATGGCCGGGCTCCTTCCGTCGCGGTAGTGGGAAAACACTCATCAGGGGGTGGGACTTTTTCCCCATCAAGTGCTCAGTCGAGCGGCTCTTCGGCTTCGGTGCTGCGGCGGGTCTCGGTCGGGGTCTGGATGACCCTGGCCCCGTTGAGTGTGGCCGAGATCGAGTCCCCGAGTTCCATCACATGAGCCCGCGTATCCACATCGAGCGCGCTCCGCTTGGGCCGTAGCTCTTCGAGCTTGGACTCTATCTGCTGAAGTTGATAGCGAGCCTGGGCTCGAGCGTGGCGACTTTCGGGAGCGACATGCAGCACCTGATGCGTCAGACGCTCTACATAACGGAGCTGAAGCTCTCTGCGTAGGGGTGAAATCGCACCGGGATTCCCACTGATGATCTCCGCAAACAGAGACTGGGTAAGCTGCGACAGAAGCTCTCCCACGGTGAGAACGGCGTCACGTCCAAACGCTTGTTCTCCGTCGACCATTCTCCGCAGCCGCGCTGGCTCTAGGAGTTCTCGCAAGATCGAAATGCGCAGATCCAACACCTGTCGCCACAAGGGAAGATCGGTCTGTTTGCGCGGCGAACTGTGGCGCGGAGTCAGGTAGTCCTCCCCAAGTCGCTGGGCCAGTGCCGGAGTCATCGGCAGCGAGGACTCGGACAGTACCTCGGTCAGCAGAAACGAAAGGGCCGCACTCTGCTTGCTCTTCTCGACCGGACGAGACGCGGGTTTACCCCCCGGATCGCCGATGTGATCGCGTGAGCCGTAGCGGCCCCCGATGTACGTCGGAACCGCTCCCACCGCTCGCTCAAAATCGTACAGCAGCGAGGAGGCCACCTGGGTCACATCCGCTGGTCGATCGCCGGGCAAAAGACTCCCTTTTTCGACCTTTTGCCACAAATCGCGGAGCGCTTGCGCCCGGTCTTTGGCCCAGGTAAGCGGCTCCCCACCGAGATCCCAGCGCTGCACGGAAGGATCGGAATCCGAGTCGGCCTCATCATCGCTGCCAAAGACGTATCCCCACTTCGCGGCTTGGCTGGCAAGCTGCGCGGCATACGCCGGATCGGGAGAGTAGGCATAGGCAATGCTCATCACATCCGAAGGACCGATGCTGGCTTGGTAATACGGAAAGTCGGTCGTGGCGTTCCCTTCCGCCGCCGTGGCCGGAAGGTTGAGCGCGGGATAATCCATCACCGACGCCAGCAGTGGATTCTGTTTGTACCACTCTTTGTTGCCAAGCTGTTCGGAAGGGGTGTGGGTACTGGCGCGAAAGTTGTGACGAAGACCGAGCGCGTGCCCGACCTCATGCATGGCCAGGAGCCGCATGCGCTGGCCGAGCAGCGCGTCCGGAAGCGGCTCGCTCGGGGTGAGCGCCCGCTTGCCAAGCAGCGCAGCGCGGAGCACATCCCCCTGACTTCCCAGAACCGCACCGAGTTCTTCTTGATCATCGCTCAGCGCAGCATCGATCGTTTCCTGCTGCTGATGGGGATGTAAGACGGTCTTGCGCAATCGCAAATGCTGGCGCAGTGGGTTCATCGACAGGATCAGCGTGGCGCTGAGGATCTCTCCCGAGCGTGGATCAACCAGGGGCTGGCCCCGTCCGTTTAGCGAGTGTTCCCCGACATCCCAGTGAATCACTGCCAGGCGCGGATCATCGAGCGCCAGCTTGGCCGGCAGGACCGCCGCCCGCACCGCATCCTTCCAGCCAGCGGCCTCAAAGGCTCGGTTCCACTGGCGCACTCCATCGAGGATATAGGGCTGAAGTCCCTTAGGAGTCGCGGAGTCCAGATAGAACACAATCGGCTGTTTCGGAACCAGCAACGCTCCTTCGCGATGATCGGCCTCCAGACGCCAGCGCACCACGGCGTGGGATTGCATGCGAGAATCCGGACTCTGGAAGTCACGGAAAGGAGTGGTAAACGTCCCCATTCGATCATCGGCCTGCCGACGCTGCATGGGCGATGCCGGGAGCTGCACAAAGGAATAGGTCACTCCGACCGAATTCACAGAGTGACCCAGCTCTGTCACGGTGGCAGAAGAGTAGCCAAGCCGCACCCGCAGCGAGGTACTCTGCGCCGTACCACTGTGTGATTCGACGTAGCTTTGCTTGCGAGTGGCTTTCTGGCGTTCTCGTCCAACCGGCATGGCTGCCACCAGGTCTTCCAGCAGCAGCTCATCGAGCGCGACCAAGACATCTTGGGCAGATGGTTTGGCGGAAGTGGTGCTGCTCGCAGAGCCCTCTGCCAAGATCGGGATGGAGGTCACCACCGTGGGTGAAAACGTCCGATGGACCGCCGTCCACTGCTCTGCTTGATCCAAATACGCATGTGGCTGCTCGATCAAATACAGTCGGTTGCCATGCCGGACCAAGGAGACCACCATGCTCTGCACGCGACTGCCGGTGAGAGCTCCCAGGACATCGCCGCCGCCCAGCCGTCCGGTTCCTTGGCTCACTTGGGAGGTCAACATGAACGGCTTCCCAAGCTGCTTGTGCTGCACCAGCATGTACGTCTTGGTGCGATAGGAATAGGTGACAAACAAACCCGATGTGGATCGGATGTCTTTGTCTTTTAAGAAGTTCTTGAGCGGTACCGGCTGCGGCGCGGTGCCAGACTCTCGCGGCAGAGCCGAATCGTCGCTGGAACTTAGGCCACGGGTCATACAACCCGGCACAAGGAGCAGAGCCCCAAGCAAGCAACCCTGCGTCATACGGTGCAGCACTAGACCCCCCTCCACAGACCTGCGCATATCTTCTCATCTTCGCACAATTTGTCGTGCAAGTGCGCTTTCCCGCAAAGCGCGATACGCTGATGGGATGCAGGACCGACTGATCCGCCTTCTCCATCGCTGGCCGCGACGGAAGCTTTTGCTGACCGTGCTGCTTCTCGGAATCCTCGGAACGCTGCTGGATCCGCAAGTGGCGAGCGCTGCGCCGACGAGTCCGGCGAGTCCTTCGCTGCCGATCGGACACTGGGAGGGCGACTACAAGGAAGCGCTGCGGCTCTGTCTGGACGTCCTGCCCGATCAAAGGGTGTTGATTACGTTTCACGATCGACGCTATCGCTGGCCGGTGGTGGTGATGGGAAGGTATGTTGTGCCGACCCCCGCAGAGCCACACAAGCTGCTGGTCACCGTCGAGCAGGTCATGACCAAAGAGATCGGTCGCTGTCACCGCTACTGGGTCCGCGAAGAGGTACCGGACTATCAAGCCCTCGGCGTCACGCTACATCCCAAGAGCCAATTCCTACTCCATCTGACCCTGTCTTGTGAGCACGACATCTCACAGGTCAAGCTGTGCATCAAGGGGCCAGGAAAGGGTGCCGAAAAGGGCGGCGAGAGCTGTCAGATCGTGCAGGCTCGTCGTCGGAACCAATGTCAGCCCGATCCGGTGCGCAGCCTGGATGACATCTTACCGCATGACAAACCCCGCGCCGATCCAGAACCTCCGACCAAGTTTCCCGATTCCTTGTAGAATGCGCCGCGAAAAAGGCTCTCCATGAAGCGAATCGCTGCGTTTTTGACTACTCGGCTTGCATCCGAACATCTGCCCTATTGGGCGTTCGTGCTGGCGCTCCTTTTGACCATTCCGGCTCTGTCATCCGGCCTCATGCTCGATGATTATCCGCATCAGCTCAGCCTATGGCCAGAGCTGGTGTTTCCGGGTGGTCCCCGAGGAGACTGGGATTTGTTCCGATTCCAGGGTGCCGACCGTGCCTATTTTCAGCATCAACAGGAGCTGGGTCTGTGGCCGTGGTGGACCACTCCCAACCTGCGGCTGGCCTTCTTCCGTCCACTGTCGTCTCTGCACCACGCCCTCGACTACCGGATGTGGCCTGGAGCGCCTTGGTTTATGCATCTGGAAAGCATGGTGCTCTACGGACTGATGGCCTTTTCGATCGCCAAGCTATATCAGCAGATCCTCTCTGTCACTGTCGCTGCGGGCCTGTGCGGCATCCTGTTCGCGATCGATGATGCACACTCCATGGTGGTAATGTGGATCGCCAATCGCAACGCCCTGTGGGCGGTACTCTTTGGAGTGCTGGCCGTCCTGTGCTTTGTCCATTATCGCGCCGGCACCTTTGCCAAAGGAGTCGTCCTAGGCCCTCTGTGCTTCGGACTCGGCCTTCTGTCTGGAGAAACCGCTCTCGGGGCCGCGGCCTATCTGTTCGCATACGTAGTGTGGCTAGAGCCAGGTCCGATCGTGCCACGACTGCGGCTGCTATTGCCCTATGTCCTCATCGGTGCGGTGTGGGCGGCGGCCTATGGACTCATGGGCTATGGAAGTGCGGGCAGCGGCATGTATGTCGACCCCATGCGCGAACCACTGACCTATCTGGCTACGGTGGTGATTCGGATGCCGCTGCTGCTGCTGGCGCAGCTCGGACTGCCGCCTGCAGATCTGTGGATGCAGGTATCGGGTGAGGTACTCCCGAAAGCGGCGCTGATTGCCTGGGCGGTGCTCGGTGTGGGTGCTGCCATTGGCCATCGACTCCTGAAAGGGAATCGTACGGCGGCCTTTTGGGCGACGGGAATGGTGCTGTCTCTTTTGCCTGTCTGTTCGGTGATGCCCGGTGACAGGCTGCTGCTGTTTTCAGGAGTGGGCGCGTTTGGACTGCTTGGAATGCTGGCGGTTCGGCTGTGGGAGATTCGCACGTCACCATCGCTGCCGCGCCGGCTGCTTTGCAAGGGAGGACTGGGCGCGATTGTGCTGGTGCATGTCGTGCTGGCCGGTCTGCTTCTGCCGTACCGGATTTCGTTCTTATCGAACACGTTTGGCCAGTTGGTCCCACGGGCCGCGCAGTCATTGCCACCGAGCGAGCTGTTTCCAAATCGTACGCTGGTGATGGTAAACGCACCCGATCCGCTGGTGGCGACCTACGCGGTCGCATATCGCTATCTGGCGGATCACAAGATGGGTGATTCCATCCGGCTGCTATCGGCGGTCTTGCGGGGCACCCTGCTCGTCACCCGCGTGAACGATTACACGCTCAGAACCCAGCGAGGGCTTTATTCAGGAGCCGCTCAGTCGGGTGTTTCGCAGTCCGGCGCTGCCCATGCAAGTGGGCGAGCAGCTCAAGCTACACAACATGACCGCCACGGTGCTCGCGGTGACTTCGAAAGGAGTCCCGACCCGCGTCGAATTCCGCTTTATAAGAGCACTTGAGGATTCCTCTTATATTTGGACGATCTGGAAGGACCGTGGCTTTGTGCGGTTTGAGCTTCCGCAAGTGGGACAGAGCGTGATGCTGCCCGCGATCGACTATCAGGTTGCGATCGGAGCCAAGCCAGCCCCGTGATCAACCAATCGCCCCGGACGCTCTTCCCAGATGTTCTAGTAGATGTTGATTGACCAGCTCTGGACATTGAATTGGGGCGGCGTGGGAGGCGTCCGGTAGCTCGACATAGCGACCTAACAGAGCCTGAGCCAGCAGTCTTCCTGCCGACGGTGGAGCCAGCAAGTCATGGCGCGAACTCATCACCAACGTGGGAAGTCCCGCAAGCCCTGGCAGCAGCGGTGTCGCATCAAATTTCCGCATCGCCAACACCTGCTTCATGGCCACTTTCGGTGGACTCCCTAGCTCACGCCCAAAGAGCGCGCTGAGATGCTCGACGAGCTTATCCAGGTTGTGCTGTTGCAGGTACGGCTTCGGCATCACCAGTTCCACAAACGCCCGGCGGCGCATCGGCAGCGTACCGATCTGGGTGCGCAGCGTCATCCACAGCAGTTTGCGGTCGATTCGAGTCGGAACCGTACCAGACGCAAAGGTGTTCAGGAGTGACAGACTCAGCACCCGCGAGCGGGCTTGGCTCGCAGCCGACAGCGCAATCAGGCCGCCTAGGGAGTGTCCGATCAAGTGCGCGGTCGCAAACTCTTCGGCGTCCATCAGCGCCAGTACATCTTCACCCATTTGCGGAACGGTCAATGAAGGGGTGAGCGGCAGACTCTTTCCGTAGCCTCGATTGTCAAACCACAGACACCGAAAGTGTTGCGCGAGCGCATCAAGCTGCGGACGCCAGGCCCCGCCGGACACAGCGGTCCCTTGCACAAGGATCACCGGCGGCCCATGTCCCTCGATGAAGTAGCTGAGCCGACAGCCTTTGTGGAGCAGAGATTTTTCGATCATCGCATCGGAGAGGATGGCGCGCTGCAC
>CALLYL010000652.1 GCA_937859535.1 uncultured Myxococcales bacterium | reverse complement strand
CGATCAAATAGAGTGCTTTCTCGACGAACAACTATAATATTTACAGTAAGCCCGACAACATCGTCGTCATCAACGGCTCGGACGACGGAAGCGGGCACGATGAGCGCATCAAGGTCGTCGACTTTGGGGTGGCTCGCTTAAAAGACGATCCTGCGACGGAAGCGGGGCAAGCGCTGGGCACGCCGGTCTATATGGCCCCGGAGCAGGCACAGGGTGGTGAAATCGACGAACGGGTCGATGTCTATGGCGCAGCGGCGGTGCTGTTCGAGCTGCTCGCAGGACGTCCGCCGTTTCTGCCCCCGGATGGACCGAACTCGAACCTGCTGCTGCTCGCCAAGATCATGACGCAAGATCCGGCCCCGCTGCGCGAGCTGCGGCCCGAAGTGTCGGTGGCGTTGGAGTCGGTGATCGAGCGGGCACTTTGTCGTGATCGCACGCTGCGCTTTCCGAAAGTCGACGACTTTGCCGAAGCACTCCGCACCGCGCTCGCGCATCCGACCGGGCGACTGTGGGTTCGTCCGCAGGTTGTGCCACCGCTGAGCCTGCCGCCGCTGGTCGCGCAAGCTGTGTCGCCGTCTCGGCCCGCATCCGTCAGTCGAACCTTACCGCCGCCTGTGCGATCGAGTGCATCGCTGCCACCGGTGATGCGCAGCGGCGGGGCAAACCTGTCCCGCTCGGCACTGGGTACCTCGACCGCAGCGGGAAGGTCGGCGGCGGCGCTCGTCGGTCTGTCGCAGTCCACCTCTGCGCTCAATTCGCTGCAGTCGCTTCGGAACGATGGTGTACCGATCTCCGCGCTGTCATCTGGACCGAGCGGATCGTTTCCCGGCGGTAACTCGGGGGCGCATGCGGTGCCAAGCTCGGCGATGTCCGCAGGTCGATCTGGTGCCGTCAGCTTGCCCCGCTCTGGGCTGACGCCAACGCCACCGATAGAGCCTTCTCGTACCTCTTCGCTGCGTCCGGCGGAACAGCGCTCGCTGACCTATCGAATCCTGATCGCCCTTTTGTATCTGGGTGCAGTGTCGATCCTCACCTTCAGCCTGCTCTTTGATCGCAGCAGTTGCCGTGCGAACCGCGATCGCAGCCCGAACCTTCCATCTGGGATTGGTGGTCAGTAGTCTTGCGCTGAGTCAACCCGATGGCCTTGCTCCCGACTGCTTCGGCTCGCCGCCGTGTCTCGCTCGCTGTCGCCGCACTCCTTGGGCTTGGGACGGCGATGTTTCTGCTGCGACCCGATGGACCGCTCGGACCTCAGGTCTGGGCAGCCGAAGCCATCGAGCCGCACGTCGCCGCGACCGGGTCACAGCTCGCGCTGGCCTGGATGGAGGTCGCCGGTGCCGGTGAGGTGGCCTCCGCGATCGCAGTGCGTCGCTCGCAAGATGGCGGCACAAGCTTTGGTCCCGTCGAACACCTGGCCGCTCCCGGTGGTCGACTGTCTGCCGATCCGACGCTTGCCTATGGTCGAGATGGCTCGCTATACCTTTCGTGGCTGGCGTTTCGATCGCACAGCTCGATCGAGTCAGAACCGTACGACATGGCAGTCCTGGTCGCCAGGGCTCGTCCCGGTGCCGCAGCCTTTGATCCGCCGGTACTGGTCGCCGACGATCGCCAGACCACCTACGACAAGCCGTGGAGCACGGTCTCTAGCGACGGCACCTTGCACGTGGTCTATCGCTTTGCGTGGGCCAACCGCGCTGGTTTCCACGACGCCCAGGTGATGGCCGACGGTAGCCGCAAGACGGTAGTCCTGGTCGATGGAGCGGGCTTTTCTGGGGCTCTGCCGGTGGTCTGTAGCGATCCCGCAAGGCCGCGCATCTTTGTCGCCAACCTACGCCCCGAGCTAGGCATTGAGCTGCGCCGGGTAGACCGTTCCGGCAGCCCCCCCAGCGATGCCCAGCTTGTCTCGCTGCCCGGCGAGCGGATTGCCCACCAGAGCCCATCGTGCGTGGTCGAGGGCGGGGACGTCTCCGTAAGCTACGGCGTCAGCGATCGGGTGTGGGACAGTGCGCGATCGCCGCTGCTCCAGCGCGTCGTGGTGGTCAAGCGCAGCGAGCCGAGCGGGGAGCTAAGCCGTCAGGCCCTGGAGCGGCCGGGACACCTGCTGATGCATCCCCAGCTCGTCGCGCCGCAGTCGGGCTCGGGAGTGGTGCAGCTTGCGTATCTGATGGGGCGACGCGAAAACGACCCGGACGCGGTGCTGCGGCTGTGGACCCTTCACCAAAGCCCGGACTCGGCGCAGACGCTCCGTCGTGGGCTTCAGCTTGTGGCGCACCGTGAAGACCGACGCTGGCCCGGCGACTATCTGGGCACCGCCGTGAGCGCCAGCCGCACCGTGGTTGCCTTCATCGACAACCGCCGCCGCCGCCACGCCGAGATCGTCTTCGCCGGTCCGTAGCGTTACAGGGTCGGCAGTCCCGACAGAGCCATCGCCAGCTCTGCCTCGTCGTACGACTGATCTTTGAGCCGACCTGCGAAGTAGTCGGTGTACGCCTGCATGTCAAAGTGGCCATGCCCACACAAGTTGACCAGGATCGACCGCGACACGCCCTCTTCTTTGCAGCGCAGCGCTTCGTCGAGCGCCCCTCGCACCGCGTGATTGGCTTCTGGCGCAGGCAGGATTCCTTCGGCTCGCGCAAACTGCACGCCCGCCTCGAAGCACTTGACCTGGTGATAGGCCCGCGCCTCGATGAGGTTCAGCTCGCGAAGGTGACTCACGAGCGGTGCCATCCCGTGATAGCGCAGCCCACCGGCGTGAAACCCTGGCGGCGTAAACGTCGATCCGAGCGTGTGCATCTTGACGAGCGGCGTCAGATGCCCGGTGTCCCCAAAGTCATAGGCGTACTTGCCCCGCGTCAGTGAGGGACACGCGGCTGGTTCGACGGCGATGACCCGTACTTTACGTCCCCCACGAAGCTGCACACCGAGAAACGGAAACACCAGCCCCGCGAAGTTCGAGCCGCCGCCGGTACAGCCCACCAAGATGTCGGGATAGTCATCGGCTAGCTCCATCTGGGCGAGCGCCTCTTGACCAACCACCGTCTGATGGAGCAAGACATGGTTTAGCACCGAGCCGAGCGCGTACTTGGTATCGGGCCGCTGCGCCGCCACTTCCACGGCTTCGGAGATGGCGATCCCCAGGCTGCCGGGATGGCTGGGATTGCTCGCAAAGATGGCGCGACCGGCGTTGGTCTCCATCGACGGCGAGGCAATGCAGCGAGCCCCGTAGGTTTCCATCAGCGCCCGGCGGTACGGCTTCTGATCGTACGAGACGCGGACCATGAAGACCTGCACCTCGATCCCAAACAGCGAGCCCGCAAACGCGAGCGATGAACCCCACTGCCCGGCCCCGGTCTCGGTGGTGAGCTTGCGAATCCCGGCCTCGCGGTTGTAAAAACCCTGCGGCACTGCGGTGTTCGGCTTATGGCTCCCCGACGGTGAAACGCCTTCGTATTTGTAGTAGATGCGGGCAGGCGTATCGAGCAGCTTTTCCAGCCGCCGCGCCCGATACAGCGGGGACGGTCGCCACTGCCGATAGACCTCACGCACGGGCTCAGGGATCTCGATCTCGCGGACAGTGGAGACCTCCTGCTCGATGAGCGACATCGGAAACAGCGGCTCTAGGTCGGCTGGCCCTATCGGCTGCTTGGTTCCCGGATGGAGCACCGGTGGCGGCGGCGTGGGCAAATCAGCGGCGAGGTTATACCAAGCCTTGGGTAGGCGCGTCTCGTCGAGCAAGTACTTGATCTGAGAGGACATGGCGTTTCTCCTTGGCAACAAAGATCGATACGCTGCACGCTCACCGTAGACGTCGTTTCCGTCGGCAGTCTAGTTTTTCTCGTTCCGCGCTAGAACCAGACCACGGCCCCAGCGGTCAAGGTGTCTTGCAGGTTTCGGCCCACGTCGCGACCCGAAAACAGCGCACTGGAACCAGGGGCCGTGAAGAAGGCGTCGCCATCCGAGTGGTCGTGTCGATACTCGAGGCGAAGGATCAGGCCGGGCACCCAGTTACACTCCAGCGTCGCGGTTCCCGAAGCCAGCCAGCTCATCGTGTCAGCAAAGAAGATCGCCTGGTCGGCTTTGCGCTCCCACAGCGCATCGCCACGCGCCGCAAGGAGCAGCCAGCTCAGCAGCCGCACCCGCACATAGGTCGCTCCCCCAAGCCACAGGGCCGTCGCGGTCTGCTGCGGCTCGAAGCCGAGGCTCCCGTGCAGGCTGAAGGCGAAGCGATTGCCAAAGTAGAAGGTCATCCAGCCATCAAAGAGGTGTCGCCACGAGCGCGAATCGTCGAGGGGATTGCGCTCGACCCCGGTGAAGTACAGCACCGACGCCTGAAACCGATCGGGCCGGTTGTAATAGAGCTGACCGTAGAGCGACTTTTCGCCGTTGTTATCGACCACCGAGTTCCAGCCGTTGACGACACCGATCGTCGCCGACCACGCCTCACTGAGCTGCTGGGTGAGCCGCACGCCGGTGTGATAGAAGGGCAGGTTAAAAAACAGGTTCGAGCGCGAGTAGGTCCAGTTGTCGCGCACCGCCATCGATTCAGGACCAATCGGCGACAAGAAGATCCCACCCTGCACGAGGAGTCCCAGGCCGAGCGGAATCTTGTAACCGATGAGCGCTTGCTGGATGAAACGCCAGGTGGCGGCATCACTGGCTCCAATCACGCTGGTCGTCAGGTCCGCTTTCGAGGTCGGCTCGGCCAGGTAATAGGTGTTCGGGGTGTGACCGACCTGAAGCGCAATACGCGCCATCACTCCTGATTTTTCGTACTGGGCATCAACGACGGCGTTGGCGATGGTGAAGGCGTTGTGACGGTTGTCGAATCCCCGGAAGTTGGTGATGCCGCTCGGCGGACGGTTGAAGTTCCACTGGTAGTAGCCCTCGCCGTAGCCACCAAGGGTCAGCTTGCCAAACTGGCCATCGAGCACGACCTGGCTCGATGCCGGAGGTGCCAGCGACTGTTCTTCCGCAGAGGCCGGGGCCAGCCGAGTGAGTGCTGCCAACCAAAAAGCCAGCAGGGAAGCACCCCGCACCGTGGAAAGCACTGCGTGAACAGGGTGTGACGTTCGCTTCATAGTGTCTCCAGCCGCAGAAGCAGTCGCCGGGCACCCTCTGCCAGGTCGTGCGGTGCGGCGAGCAAGCTGACGATGACGTACGCCTCGTCAGGAAAATCGAAGAAATAACCGGGATGCAGCAGCAGGTGGTCTTCGCCGAGCAGCCGCAGCACCCACTGTTCTTCGGTCAGGATTCGCGGCAAGCGCAGCACCGCGTACCAACCTCCCTCTACAGGAAGCACCGACACCGCCGTGCCGTCAAAGTGCTCGCGGAGTACCTCCAAGCTGGCTGTGATGCGACGCCTGATTCCAGCGACCAGCGTGGGCCTGTGTTGCAACAGCTTGGGCGCGGCGAGCTGAATCGGTGTGCCCACCGATAGGAATGTATCGGCGACAAGCTCCAGCCGGTTCTGGGCTTCGGTGCGCAGCGGCTCCGGTCCACAGACAGCGATCCAGCCCAGCTTGAGCTGCGGCAAGCCGAGCACCTTGGAAAAGCCTGACAGCACAAAGCGCAGTGCCGGGATGTCCCGCAAGGAATCGGGGAGGCTCGCGAGCGACAGAAGCCGTGGCCCTTCCTGGGGACTCGGATCGACAAAGGCGTAGTCGGAAAAGACTTCGTCGATGAGCAGGGCCATGCCGTGCTGGGCACACAACTGCAAGAGCGCAGTGGCCTCGGTCTCGCGCAGGTACGTGCCGGTGGGGTTATTGGGATGGACCGCCACGATCGCTCGGCTGCGCGACGAAATCGCCGCTTTCAGCTCGGCAACACTCACGTGGAAGCGACCGTCATAGCGCAGCGGATAAGGCACGATGTCGACGCTGGCCAGGTTGCCCAAGAACGGCAGCAGCGGATAACTCGGCTCGGGAAACAGCACCTCGTCACCCGGATTGCACAGGAGCTGAAACAGCCACAAATACGCCTCGCTGGTACTGGCACAGAGCACCAGGTGGTCGGGATCGACGGCGAAACCACGGCTTTGGTAGTAATCAGCAATCGCCTGGCGGGTCGAGTACGCACCTTGCGGCGAGGGCTCGTAGCGCAGCGCGTCCGACGAAGCAAGCGGTGCGAGCAGCGACTCGGGATACAGCTCTGGCAAGGCGCGGGTCGGGTTCGACACCACCAAATCGAGCAGAGGAACGCCCGCTGCCCGCAGCTCGGCTTGCATCTGGGTGAAGCGGTTCGTCTGCCTCTGCCATGGCAGACGAGACGAAAATAGGACGGACACCGGCGCCTTTTACCACGCGCTCGCAACCTCTCGCGCTGGCTTTTTCTTGGAAGGGCGCAGCGCTACGTGATACGGCAGTTCCTTATGGGCGCTCCACCACTTCTGCCACCGGGACTTCGGCACGTTGCGATCATCATGGATGGCAACGGGCGCTGGGCGCAGCAGCAAGGTCTGCCTCGGCTGGAAGGTCACCGTCGGGGCGCTCGCTCGGTGCGAGAGGTGGTGCGGGCCGCTCGCCGACTCGGCCTGCAAGCACTGACGCTGTACGCCTTTTCGGAACAGAACTGGGAACGACCGCTCGAGGAGGTGCAGGGCCTGATGCAGCTTTTGCATGACTATGTCATCGACGAGCGAACCGAGATCCTCGAAAACGGCATTCGGCTGCAAGCCATCGGCAATATCTCGCGCCTTCCCGAGTACGTCTTGCGTCCGCTAAGTAGCCTGATTGCCGAGTCGGCGCACAACCAAGACATGGTGCTTTCGCTGGCTCTGTCGTACGGCGGGCAAGAGTCGCTGGCCGACGCCATGCAGAAGCTGGCACGAGATGCGGCCCAAGGCACCCTCGATCCGGAACAGATCCGCGATGAGGATCTGACGGCACGGCTGAAGACGGCGGGCCTGCCGCAGGTCGATCTGATGATTCGCACCTCCGGCGAGCAGCGCACCAGTAACTTTTTGCTGTGGGAATCGACCCACGCCCGGTTCTACGCTACCTCCGTGCTGTGGCCCGACTTTGGCAAAGCCGATCTGCTAGCTGCGCTGTCGGTGTACCGAACGCAAGACTTGCCCGAAGACTTGCCCGAGCCTCCGCAGACCGATCGCGGTGAAGACAAGCCTGGGAGTGGTTCTGATGTCTAACTTGGTCCTACGTTTTTTGACGGCGGTCGTGGCTGTACCGCTGCTCATCCTGGCGATTCAGTGGAACGAGCCGTACGGCGTGTGGGCGTGGATTCTGATCGCGCAGGTCGCAGGTCTACGCGAATGGATGAAGATGACGCTGCCTGCGGAACCGGCGGTGACGCGCTGGCTGGGAGTGCTGGTCGGGGTTGCCTACGGCAATCTGCTGTGCTGGGTTCCCGATGCGCATGTCCAGATGTTCGGGCTGTTTGGGGTGACCGCTCTCGGCCTGCTCTACTTCCTGTTTGCGCACGGCAACATCGAAACCGTGGCGTCGCGGATGTCGATGTGGACGCTCGGCATTTTCTACGCCGGGGTGCTGATCGTGCCGCTGGTGATGTTTAAGACCACCCCCAAGCTCGGCGGTGGCTTCATTTATCTGTGTCTTACCTCGGCCTGGGTGTCGGACACTGGGGCCTATTTTGCGGGGCGCTTCCTGGGTCCGTTTATCCCGGCCAAGCTGTGGCCCGCAGTGAGTCCCAAAAAGACCTGGATTGGCTCGATCGGAGGTCTGCTCGGCAGCGTGCTGGCGCTCATCGTCGCCAAGCTGTGGTATCTGCCGATGCTGAGCTGGGTCGACGTCTTCGCGATTGCGATTCCCGCCAACATCCTCGGTCAGCTCGGCGATCTCGTGGAGTCGCTCATCAAGCGTTCCGTCGGCGTCAAAGACTCGGGAGTGCTCCTACCCGGCCACGGCGGCATGCTCGACCGCATTGACGCGCTGCTGCTGGTCGTCCCGTATGTCTACGCCTACGCCTACCTCCGCTTCTAATCCGCTTCGGCGCTGGCTGGGACCGGCGGCTTTGGCGATTGGGTTTCGCTATGGCTGCTTTGTGGCGATGATTGCGCTGTCGCTGCTGGCTGAGTCGAGGCCGGCGCCGCACCTGCCCGACCTGCTGATCGACCGCATTCCGTATCTGGCCGCCGTCGATCGCTACAACTACTGGCTGCTTGCGCTCGGCTACGTGCCGCTGGCGATTGGGCTGCTCCTCAAAGACCCGGCGCGCTTTTGTCGGTATTGCGTGAGCGCCGGTCTGTTGTCGCTGGTCCGGGGCCTGTGCATCGTGGTCACCGGACTCGGCCCGGTGCGCGGACCTGATCTGCATGCGGGCCTGTTCGACCGCGATCCGAGCCTGTTTGGTCGGGCGCTGCTCGATATGGCGAGCCCACTCGGCTGGCTGCTGCGCGACTCGCCGCACGTCTACCTGACCAAAGACCTGTTCTTTTCGGGGCACACCGCCGCGACCTGCCTTCTGCTCTTGTATGTCTGGCCGCACCGAGTGCTGCGCGGGCCGATGCTGCTGGCCCATGTCGCCGTCGTCGTTAGCGTGTTTTTGGCCCACCTGCACTACACCATCGACGTCTTCGGGGCATACGCGATGGCGCTGGCGCTGTTTGCAGTGCGAGAAGGCTGGCCGCAGGGATTGCGAGGACTGCCACGCCAGAACTGACTACGCCGACAGCGAGCCGCTGAGCACCCGGATTTCGCGCTGCGGGACGGCGATCTCGATGCGGTGGGCGCGAAAGGCTTCGACGATGGCCAGGTTTAGCTCGCGCACGCCGGGATGGTAATCGGGCACCGGCACCCAGGGCCGAATCGCGATGCAGATCGAGGAGTCTCCCAGCTTGGTGATCCCCAGCACCGGCTCCAGCTCGTGCGCAACCCGACGGCTGGCCAACAGCACCTCCCGCACCACGGCGAGCGCCTTCGGTAGATCGGTCGAGTACGCCACCCCCACGGTCAAGTCGAGCTGACGATGCGCACCGTAGTTGTGCAGCACCTCACCCACAATCTTGCGGTTCGGCACCACCACCAGCGAACGATCGGGATGGCTGAGCGTCGTGGAAAAGAGGTCGATCGACTCAACCCGACCTTCAACCCCGACCATCGACACCCACTCGCCGATGCCAAACGGCCTGGTGAAGATGATGGTCAGCCCCGCCACCAAGTTACCGAGCACGCCCTGCGCCGCCAGGCTCACACCCACTCCGGCCACGCCAAGACTGGCAAACAGCGGCAGCAGCTCGATCCCCAGGTTCTGGAGCGCCATCGTCAGGAACACCAAGAACACCAGCACCGCCAGGATGCGCCCAAGAAGCTGTCGCAGCGGCTGCTCCAGCTCAAGCTTGGTGAACCAGCGACTGGCAAAGCTGCTCACGCGACGGGCAACCAGGCCTCCGACCAGAAGAATGATCGTGGCCACGATGACCCGAGGTCCATAGCGAAGCCCGATGTCGATCATCGTCCGCCGGACATGTTCCACTGTCTCAAGACTGGGAGGATTCATCTTGCTCTCCGACGGAAGATAGGTCCGTCGCTGATTTGCCTCAGCTTATCGCAATCGCCCAGCCATTGACGAGCGTGGCGGTCTTGCCACACCCTGACTTCGGCCAAGGAGAACCCATGCGCACCGCCCGCGAGCTTCTGTCTCAATACGCCGAATACCACCGCGACCGCCGCAACATTGCGACCCACTTTGTGGGCATTCCGCTGATCGTGTTTTCCGTAGCCGAGCTGCTCGGCCGCATTCGCCTCGGTGGCACCGATTCGATGTGGTCGGTCGCTTGCGTGGTCTGGGCACTCACCACCGCGTTTTACCTGAGCCGTCATCTCATCATCGGCGTGGCCACCAGCCTGGCGGTGGGTCTCGCCGTTTGGCTCGGTGACTCCTTTTCGCACTCGCCGTTTGGCACCTGGCTCACAGTCGGCGTCGGCAGCTTCGTCATCGGCTGGATCATCCAGTTCATCGGTCACTACTACGAGGGCAAAAAGCCCGCCTTCGTCGATGACATCACCGGCCTGCTGATCGGTCCGATGTTCGTGGTCGCCGAGGTCGTCTTCGCTCTCGGGCTGTGCGGTGATCTCCACCAGCACATCGAGTCCAAAGCCGGCCCCACGTACCTTCGCGACCTCAGCCGGGCGTAAGCGATGTCCCAGCCCCACGGCCCACCGAGTGACCCCAAGGCCACCACCGTCGAGCTGTTCTTCGACCTGGTCTTCGTCTACGCCATCACCCAGGTCACCACCCTGCTTTTGTCCGACCTGTCCCCGCTCGGCTTTGCCAAAAGCGGCCTGGTCCTGTTCCTGGTCTGGTGGGCGTGGTCGCAGTACACCTGGATGGCCAATGCGGTCGGTCCCGCTTGTCGCAGCATCCGCTTTGGCATGCTCGTCGCCAGCGTTCCCACGTTCTTTGTCGCCTTCGCGCTCCCCGGTGCGTACGCCGCCTCGGCGCTGTGGTTCTGTCTTGCCTACTTCCTGGTCCGCGAGATCGGCCTTTTGCTGTACTGGTTTGCGCTCGCCCACGATCGCCACCAACAAAACGCGCTGCGGACGTTCATTCCCTTTGCCTCGGTCGCGCCCACGCTGGTGCTGGTCGGCGGCTTCGTCCCGGAAGGGCCACGCACGATCCTCTACGCCGTCAGCATGGTCATCGACATCCTCGGGGCGCTCAACGCGGGCAAGGGCAACTTCCGGATCTCCGCCTCCCACTTTGCCGAGCGCTACGGACTGCTCGTCATCATCGCCATCGGAGAGTCCGTTATCGCCATCGGCATCGGTGCCGCCCAGGCCGAGCGCACCCCCGGCCTCGTCTTCGCCATCACCGTCATGCTCGCCGGAGTCGCCATCCTGTTCTGGTCCTACTTCGACTGGATCGCCGATGCTGCCGAGCACCGCCTCGCCCACATCGACTCCCACCTGCGCAGCCGCCTCGCCCGCGATTTGTACACCTTCCTGCACTTCCCGATTGTCGCCGGGGTCATCCTCTACGCCGTGGCCGCGAAGAAAGTCCTCGCCCACGCCAGCGACGTCCTGTCCGTCTCCGGTCGCTGCTGCCTAGCGGGAGGCATCGGCCTGTTCCTCCTCGGCTTCATCCTCGGCAGCCACCGAGTCGGCGGCCACGACATGCGAGAACGCACCACCGCCGTCCTCCTCATCGCCCTGCTGTGCGCCCTCCCCTTGCCGATTCCGGGCGTCGCCTTGGCTTGCGCCTGTCTGCTTACCCTGTGCGCCGCCCTTGCGGTGGAATCGAGTCGGCGTCGCCAGCTCCCGTTGCATCCCTCCGCAGCGGATCCCGCTTTGCCGAGCAGCCCAACCGACGTACGATGACAAGTTCCCGCTACGTTGCCCGTCCATGAAGCTCGAAGTCCTCCACCGCACCGAGAAACAGACCATCGGTCTCTATGAAAATGTCTGTCTGGTGGTGCGCTGGTCGGCGGTCTCCATGGATGACATCGAGCCCTATCGGCGAGCGCTGGCCCTCGTGCATGAGCGCTTCCCGGGCGGCATCGCCTTTCTCCAGGTGAACCGATTCGATCCCGCCCAGACCATTCGAGTGGACGAGGCGATCACGATGGCCCTGTTCAAGCTCCTCGTTTCGCATCTGCCCACACTGCGAATCGTGGCGCTGACGATGCGAAATGCCCCCATGGTGCTCACAGGACTGCGCAATCAGTGGTCCCGAATGGCGCTCCTTTCCAAAACCCGGCCCAACTACCAGGGCTTCGACAATCTGGGACAGGCGACCGTGGCGATCAGCGAAGCGCTACAGGCCCCCGGACTCCCCACGCTGTCCCCCACCGAGCTGGAAGTCGCCATCGAAGAACTCGCCAGCAAGCGACAGCCCACCCCGACCCCGTAGCTATGGGGCCGACCGAAGAGCTTTTTTTCGCTCCGCCTGCGGAACGGAAAAAAGTCTCGCAGGGAAGGGGGGCCCCGCTGCGTCGCATCACAGAGATTCGTCGAAGGAAGGGCCCCGCTACAGCGGTTACCCCGAAGGGTTCGAGACTTTGGAGAGGAGCTCGGCGAGCTGCTGGGCGGAGAGGTTTTTGAGCATGCCGAGGAGCTGCTCGGGGTCGGCGCCGCTTGGAGACGCTTCGCTGTGGCTCGGAGCGTGGGTGCTGTTGCCGAGCAGATCGGAGACCTTGCTGGCCTTGGCGTTGTCGACGCTGCTTTCCGAAGCATAGTGACGCGCCGTCATCGCAAACGAGCCGTGTCCGAGCGCCCTGGCCACGGCATCCGAGGTCGCGCCACCTTCCAGCGCCAGCGTGGCATGAAGTCCGCGCAGCGAGTGCGGACAGACGGCAGGTACATCGGCAAGCTGACACAAGCGCCGGACCTGCGACCAGAAGTAGTTCGTCGGCGGCACCTTTTCGCCCTTGTAAAACAGCAGTCCGCCCGGTGGCGTCGACTGAATCTGTTTCATCAAAAGGGGCCGCAACACCTCGGGCACTTTGAGACGACGGCGCGCATTCTTGGTCTTGCCCGATGGCACCCACAGCACCCGGCCCTCATCATCGACATCACGGGCCACGCGAGCTGCGACCTCGCCCTGCCGCAGTCCCAGGTGCAGCATCAACAGTGCGCCGAGCGCCGCCCCGTCTCCGGCCTGCGCCAGCTCGATTGCTTTGGTTTCAAAGCGGCGGGCTTCATCAATGCGGAGCTGCGGCTTGCCGACGCGCTTGCGACCAATCGGCGTGACCGCCGCAAAGGGGTTCGTGCGACACATGTCGTGCTTGATCGCAAACTCGTACAGCCGCCGCGCCAGACCCAGCCGCCCGTGGTGGGTTGCCGTGGCCAGCATCTTGCCGGTACGCGGATTCGGCGTCGTCGTCAACTCGCGATAGAGCTTCTCGGCGCGCTCTTGGTTGATGCTCGACAGCGCCGAGTCAGCGGGCAGCCACTCAAGCTGAGCCGCCGTCCAGGCCACACTTTCGGCCTTGATGCCACGGGTCTCGGTCAGGTGAGCACAGAACTGGGAGATGGCTTCGCCGATGCTGTAGACGTGCTGCGAGGCAATGTCATCGCGCAGTCGGGACTTGGCGAGATCGGCTTCCTCGTAGGTGCGGAAGCAGATGCTGCGGGTCTCTCCGTTCTGTGAAATCTTTAGGCGGTACTTGTTGGGCTCGTCCCTGTAGGGCCCCCAGATGTTGAGCGAACCGACTCTCATACCGTCATCGTTACACAGCAGATAAGTCCGTGACAAGCCCCACGATTTCGTCAAATTTCCGGGTAATCTCGACCGCGACCGTTTGAGCATCAGCGACGGCACCAGGCTTGCAAACACGTACCGTAACTGACCTTACCCTTCCATGGTGCTGCTGTAGGATGAGAGCGGCAATCCGCTCGGCCACGGTTTCGATGAGGTTGTGGTGGCGCGCCGCGATGATGGTGCGCGCACACTCCGCCAAGCGATCGTAGTCGAGCGTATCGACGAGTCGTTCGCTGTGGGCGGCGCTCCGGGTATCGGTCTCGGCACACAGGTCGACGACGAGACGCTGCGGCCGATCCAGCTCGTGAGGATAGACCCCGATGAGTCCGTCTACGGTAAGTCCTTCGATGAAGATTCGATCGCTCATGGGTTTGTCGCTGCCGCGCTGGACGAGCAGCATACGACGGCCCGAGCCTGACGGCGCTAGGAAGCGAAAGTGCGACGACGACGAATCAGCGCGACAAAGAGACCAAGCGCTGCGAAAGTCGACAGCACGCTGTGGCCGGTGGTGCCTTGACGCAGATCGCAAGAGCAGCCGCTGACGTTGATTTGGTTGGGATCATCGGCGTGGGGATCGGTGCCCGGCAGCGGCAGACAGGTGCCCTCCATCGCGACGCAGGCGAAGTTCTTCGGGCAGGTCAGGTACGCACAGGGATCGTCCGCGCAACTGCCCGCGACGCAGCCTTGGCCGGGCTTGCAGGTGACCGCAGCGCAGGCAGGGTCGGAGCGGCAGCTATTGCCGTCGCAGATCTCGGCCTTGGCGCACGGATCGGCACAGGTCGAGGCTTGGCAGGTGCCTCGGACGCAGCGCTGACCGCTCGGGCAGGCATCGCGACACGGGCTTACGCACTGGCCCGCCGAGGTGCCGTTGGTATAGCAGTAGGTTCCCGCAGGGCACGACACACCGCTGCACGGGTTCTTCTGGCACTGAGCGCTCACGCAGATCTGGCCGCTCGGACAGGGCACTGAGTAGCAGCTATCGTCGCAGATGGTGGTGCCAGAGCCAACGTCGCCGCCGCCGGAGGTAACGGTCTTGATGATGCCGTCGAGCGCAGCGTTGAGCGCCGTCGCGTCCTCGGCGCGGTAGTAGTGATACATGCCGGTGGTGGCAGCGGGCTGACCTCCGGCGTCCGCCATGTCGTTCATGACTTGCAGCTCGTCGGGAGCGAGTCGTCCGAAGCCGATCACGAAGGTCTGGATTTCGACCTTGCGACCACGGGCCAGCTTGACGGCATTGACGGCGTCAAAGGCCAGGATCGAGGCGTCGGTACAGCCCGGCATACAGCACGGCTTGCCATCGGTGATGAGGATCAAATACTGCTTGCGGACGGCGTCTTGGAACGCTTGGTCGTTGATGGCGTAGTTGATGGCATCGCCGGTTGGGGTGTTGCCATTGGGCATGACGGTGGTGAGCGAGGACATGATCGCGCTCTTTTGGCCGTACCCGATCGGGATGTCGAAACTGGCACTGGCGGCGCACACCCCCGCCGAGCTCGTCGAAGGAAAGAACACCAGGCCCATCGGAAACTTGCCGTCGTTGCGGGTCACCATGTCGCTGACCGCTTTGGTCGCAATCTGCCACTTGGTGGGGTTGGTCGGACTCGGAGCCGTTCCATCGGGCGTCTGCGTCATCGATCCCGAGCGATCGAGGATGATGCCGACATTCGGACATCGTCCAGCCCTCGCCGAGGGCAAAAGCAACAAGGAAACGGCCCATAGCACCGCCAGTCGCAGACCCGTCATGTGATCCCCCTAAAACGTGCAGAGCGCCTACGTCTCAGCCAAGCGAAGCCTTCTCCGAGAGCGTACGCCGCTCCCGGTCCCAGGTTCAATCGAGTCGGACTTTATGGAGTCTTGACGGTGGATTCGGCGACTTCCGCAGCGGTCGACGCAAGGGCCGGCGAGGACTCGTCCACAAGGGGCGTCGGAGCAATATCCACGGGAAGGATCGGCTCGGCGGAATCGAGCAGCGTGGGGATCACGGGCTGAGACGGCTGAGCCAAGACACCCTGGGCTTGTAGCACCTGCACAGCGGTCTGCCTCTGCAAGCGCGCCGTCTGACGCTCTTTGTAGCGAGAAATCGAGCGCTGCACCATGTCGAACGCGGCATCGGGACCGACCCAGCCGCGCACGACCGGATCTTTGCTGGTAAAGGCCGAGGACATGACAAAGAAGCGCTCTAGCTCCTGCTGCATGCGGCGACCCAGGTCCGAAAAATTGCGCAGCTCATCTTTGCGCGCCGCTTTTGCGGGCACCGCCACCAGTCGATGGTTTGGCCGACCACGCAGACCGCGTTCCTCGACTTGCAGCGCCCCGAGCAAGCGGCACGAGATAACGACGCCGGGATAGGTCAGCGCGTCAATCAACACCATGACATCAATCGGGTCGCCGTCCTGCGCCAAGGTCTGCGGTACGAAACCGAAGTCGTAAGGATAGGTGACGCCGAGGGGGAGGATGCGACTCAGCGAAAAGCAGCCGAGGTCTTCGTCGTACTTGATCTTGATATTGGCCCCCCGAGGCGTCTCAACGACCACGCGCAAGTGGTGCTGAGCGTCAAAGGGCGGCAGATCATGAACCAAGTGGCACGAAGGCATGGTGTAGGTCGATTCGGGTGGAGTGCGGGAAGTCTACCACGCAGGATCCAAGTACCCGCCGCATCTTTGCACGGACTTACGATCCTTTTGCACGTTGCGCATGCTGTGCGTTGCTGTGCGAAAGCATGCCAGGCATACTGCTCGGCCCATGCCTCGGCCCGTTGAACCGTCGTCTCCCGCCGCTGCCATCATCCAAGAGGAACAGAGCCTCTGGGAGAGGGTGGCGACTTTTCTTAGCAACGCCTCGTTTGCGGCTGATCGCAAAAACGACAGCCACGAAGCGGAGCTTATCGAGCTTCGAGACGCGATTGCCGAGGCCAAGCCTGAGGATTTGCCGCCGCTCGTCGAACAGATGACCCGGGTAAGCGCACTGGCCGCCGGTCGTCGAGGCAAAGCCGCCGCGCCGATCGATCAGCAGACGCCGTACTTTGGCCACCTGCGCTTGCAGGCGACGGTTCCGGCCAAAGCGCCGAGCCGCGACGTCCTCATCGGGCGCCGAGGCGTCATTGACCGCGCTGCGGGCATCCAGATCGTCGACTGGCGAGATGCGCCGGTGTCGCAACTGTATTACCGCTATGAAGAGGGCGACGACTATGACGAGCACATCGGTCAGACGGTGTTGCAAGGAATCGTCGAGGTTCGGCGCAGCATCACCATCACCAGTGGCAAGCTCCGTCGCATTAGCTGCCCGCAGGGCGTCTTTTACTGCGACGCCGACGATGTCTGGTGGGAAGCCGAGAGCCAGGCACTGCCCACGCTGCAAGGTGGTCAAGGACTGTCCGCCAGAGCGCCAAAGCCGCAGCCGATTTTGAAGGACAAGGCCCACGCGCCAAAACCCGACATCCGGCCCGAGCGCGAGGCAGGTTTCGTCGGACGCTCGGACAAGCACCTGCCCGAAATTGCGGCTCTCATCGATCGCCACCAGTTCGAGCTGATCAGCCAGCCCGACAGCGGAGTGGTGGTCATTCAAGGTGGCGCGGGCAGCGGCAAGACCACGGTTGCCCTGCATCGGGTGGCGTACCTGCACTTCCAGCAGCCCTCGCGGTTCCGGGGTGCCAAGGTGATGGTGATCGTGCCAAGTGAAGCGCTGGTTCGCTATGTCAGCGGCGTGCTCCCGGCACTTGGAGTCAGCGGGGTACCGGTTCAAACGAGCGCCGGATGGATGCGACACCATCGCAAGCGCCTGCTCAAGCACCTGCCCGATCAGCAGAACCACGAGACGCCCGCAGCCGTGTCGCGGCTCAAGAAACATCCGGGGATGCTGCACGTGATGGAACGCTTCGTCAGCGAGCAGGCCGCCGGAATGCGGACGCAGCTCGAAGCCGCTCTGGTCGGGTATCCCGAAGCACAGCGCCGGGTGCTCAGCGAGTGGGATGCCCGCAAAGAGCGACCTCTGCGGCTACGCTGTCGTGGGGTACGGTCGACGATCGAGGGACGGCTGGACCCAGGCATTGGGCTTAGGACCGATGAGCTGCTGCGGCGCTTGTCGCGACGGGCGGGCGACGTCTGGCGTGACCTCGGTGAGCTGCTGACCGATAGCGAGCGGCTCTTTGAGATTCTGACGCAGCATACCCCGTCGGGAAGCGGTCAGACTCCAGTGACCCGCAACGATATCCGTGAGCTCATCGAGCACGTCAAAGCGCAGCTCGAAGAAGTCGAGGATCTGCCCGATGACGTCGATCCCGAGCGATTTCAGGCGGTCGATGGCCGTCCGCTCGATGAAGGCAGCCCGGCAGGAATCCTCGATGTCGAAGACGATCCGCTGCTGCTCTATCTGTATCGGCTCAAGTTTGGCGGGCTCGATCATTCATCCGGCAAGGGCTATGTCCGCTACGAACACATGGTCATCGATGAGGTTCAAGACCTCTCGGTGATTGAAGTGAAGCTGCTCATCGGCTGCATCGGCAGTGAAGACAAGCACGCGAGCACCGAACCATCGCTAACGATGGCTGGCGACGTCGCACAGCGATTGATTTTCGACAACGGTTTTTCGCGCTGGGAAGAGCTACTGCCGGCGGTGGGACTGCGCAACGTCCACATCCAGCGGCTCAACATCATGTACCGCTCGACGGCGGAAGTGATGCAGCTTGCACAC
>CALLYL010000651.1 GCA_937859535.1 uncultured Myxococcales bacterium | reverse complement strand
TATCTCGGTGCCAAGCTTTTCCTTTAACTCAGACAGCTCGGCGCGCAGGTTCCAGTCGGGAGTGAGTCGACAGATGTCGCGGGCGAAGGCTTCGAGCAGCAGCTTGCCCTCGGGTGTGTGGTAGACCTCGGGGTGGAACTGGAGGCCCCAGACCCGACGAGAAGGCAGTGCGAAGCCCGCTGGTTTGCCCGCCGATTCGAGGATCAGCTCGGTGCCGGGAGGGAGAGCGACGACGGAGTCACCATGGCTCATCCACACCGAAGTCGTCGGAGAGAGTCGGTGGACGAGCGGATCGCTCTTGCCCGCTGGGGTCTTTCGTACCGTCGCTGCGCCGTATTCACGATGAGTGCCTGGCTCCACCCGACCGCCGAGGAGCTGGGCCAAATACTGATAGCCGAAGCACAGTCCTAAGATGGGCACGCCGAGGGAGAGCAGGGCGGGGTCGGGATCATGGCCAGTGCCTACGCTGTGGGGCGAGCCAGAAAGGATGATGCCGTTGGGCTTGTGCTGGGCGACCTCGGCAGCGGACAGGTTGCCGGGGAGAACTTCGGTGAAGAAGCCCTGGCTGCGGAGCCGTCGAGCGATAAGTTGGGTGTACTGAGAGCCGTAATCGAGAACGCAGAGCATGGGGAAGGCTTTCTAGTCTTCAAAAGTACCGGAGTAGTTTGGTGCCTCGGCGGTGATGGTGACGTCGTGGACGTGGCTTTCGCGCAGACCGAAGGCGGTGATGCGACGGAACCGGGCTTTGCGCCTTAGCTCGTCGAGGTTGGGGGCCCCGACGTAGCCCATGCCAGCGCGTAGTCCACCGAGTAACTGCGAGACGACGCTGCCGAGCGGGCCGCGATAGGGTACCCGAGCTTCGACGCCCTCGGGGACGAGCTTCGAGGTCTCGACGATGCCTTCTTGGCCGTAGCGATCCTTGCTGCCCTTCTTCATGGCTGCCAGCGAGCCCATGCCTCGGTAGGTTTTATACGAGCGGCCTTGGTAGAGCACCAGTTCGCCGGGGGCTTCGTCGGTGCCAGCGAATAATCCGCCGATCATGACCGCGTCGGCTCCGGCGGCAAGGGCTTTGGTGATGTCACCGGAATAGCGAATGCCACCATCGGCAACGATCGCGACTTTCGGGTGGGCGCTGCGGAGGGCGCGGGTGACCTCGAGGATGGCGGAGAACTGGGCCACCCCAACACCGCTGACGACGCGGGTGGTGCAGATCGAACCGGGGCCCATTCCGACCTTGACAATGTCGGCACCGGCCTCGGCGAGCGCGATGGCACCCTCGGCGGTGGCGATGTTGCCACCCGATAACAGGATCTGTGGATAGCGCTGCTTGATGGCGTGGACGGTGCCTAACACTCCGTCGCTGTGGCCATGTGCGGAATCGACCACCAACATATCGACCCCGGCTTCGACCTGGGCAGCGGCGCGTACCATCGCTTCTTCGCCGACGCCGATCGCGGCGGCTACCATCAGGCTGCCTTGCTCGTCGCGCACCGCGTCCGGATGACTCTTGGATTCCCGCCAGTCCCGAGAGGTGATGAGCCCACCGAGCCGTCCCTGTTTGTCGATGAGTGGCAGTTTTTCGAGTTTATAGCGACGGAAAAAGTCCTCGGCTTCGAGTCGGGTGGCACCCATCGGCAGCGACATCACCGGGGTGCTCATTACGTCGGAGACGAGCGTGGTTGGGGTCGTGACGTAGCGGATGTCGCGGCCCGTACACATGCCTACCAGCACGCCCCTATCGTCGACGACAGGGAATCCGGTGATGCCCGTTTCTTCAATTAAGTTATGCACTTCGCCAATGGTGAGAGAGGGGCGGACCGTGATCGGGTTGGCGATGACCGCGTGCTGGAATTTCTTTACGCGACGGACCATCTTGGCCTGTTCCTCGGGGGAGCAGTTGCGATGAAGGACACCAATTCCACCCATCAGGGCCATCGCGATCGCGGTCTGTGCCTCGGTGACGGTATCCATCGCCGACGACATCATGGGAATTCGTAGCTGGAGCCGCGACAACCGGGTGGTGACATCGCAATCGGTCGGCAGCACCGACGATCGGCCGGGTAAGAGCAGGACATCATCGAACGACAGCGACACATCAAGAGCAGGGGCTGGCGGAGAGATCGAGTCGACTGGCTGGCTCATGGCCGCGCATTCTACTGATTTCGCTTGGTGGTGCTGGGCCGAGTGTGTAAACCGTCGCTGACGCTAGGGAATTGGCAGGCGCGCAAAGGGCCCCGTGGTACCCTGGTGCTTCTTTGGTCCGCGCAGTGTGATGCCATGTCGGGTACGTCGACGATTCCTTCCACCGGTTCTCCATCTAGCTCCTCTGAGACGGGCGTGCTCGATGATCCGAGCCTGTATCTAAACCGCGAGCTGTCGTGGCTGGACTTTAATCAGCGGGTACTCGATGAGGCATCCGATCCGTCGGTGCCTCTACTTGAGAGGCTCAAATTTTTGAGCATTACGTGCTCGAACCTCGACGAATTTTTTATGGTTCGGGTCGCGGGTACCAAGCAGCAGATCGCATCGGGGTTGATCGAGACGGGGGCCGACGGACTTCTGCCGCAGGATGCGCTGAGTCGGGTGGCCCAGCGGGCGCAGCGGATGGTCAGCGACATCTATCGGCTGTGGCACAAAGAGCTTCAGCCGCGCCTGCATCAGGTCGGAATCGACCTGCTTACCGTCACGGAGCTAGAACCGGAGCAGCGGCGCTTTGTATACGCCTATTTCAACGCCCAGGTGTATCCGGCGTTGACGCCGCTGGCGGTCGATCCGGGGCATCCATTCCCAAACGTGCGCAACAAGACGCTCAACCTGGCGATTTTGCTACAGCGTGGATCGTCGGTGAATCGGGGCCAAGAGGCCAGCTTTGCGGTCATGCAAGTGCCGAGCGTGTTCAGTCGGCTCGTGGAGATTCCCACGCCCGGTCCTCGGCGCGTGTTTGTCTGTTTGGAAGACGTGATCTCACTACACGTGGCCGATCTGTTTCCAGGGACGCGGGTTCTTGGCTGCTGGCCGTTTCGGGTGCTGCGCAACTACGACATGACCATCGATGAAGAGGAGTCGATGGATCTGCTGCAGACGATCCAAAAAGAGGTACGACGCCGCGATCGACAGGCAGCGGTGCGGCTCGACTGCCCGACGGGAATGGATGTGACGGTGCGGCGCTTTTTGGAGCGGGCGCTGGAGCTAGAGAGTCAGGACGTGTATCCGGTGACGGGGCTGCTCAACCTGACCGACTTGATGGAAATCTACGCCAAGGGTCAGACCAGCGAGGCTCGTGACCTGTACGACGAGCCGTTTGTGCCGAAGGTACCGGCGCGACTGCAAGACGCGAGCACAATGTTCGAGGCAATTGCCCAAGGCGACATCGTGCTGCATCAGCCGTTCGAGTCGTTTGAAAGCGTGGTCGACTTCATCGAGGAGGCGGCGGAAGACCCGAACGTGCTGGCGATGAAGGCGACGCTGTATCGAACCTCGGGGAACTCGCCGATCGTCGCTGCGCTGGTGCGTGCAGCAGAGCTTGGCAAACAAGTGACGGCGCTCGTCGAGCTAAAGGCGCGCTTCGATGAAGAAAACAACATCGTGTGGGCGCGCAAACTCGAGGAAGCAGGGGTTCACGTCGTCTACGGACTGATCGGTTTGAAGACGCACTGCAAAGTGGCGCTGGTGGTTCGTCGCGAGGGCAGCGGCATTCGTCGCTATGTTCATTTGTCGACGGGGAACTACAACTCTCAGACGGCGAAGGTCTACACCGACCTATCGTTTTTTACCTGTCGCGAAGAGTTTGGAATCGATGCGAGCGCGCTGTTTAACATGCTGACCGGCTACTCACAGCCGCCACGCTGGCATCGGTTTGTCGTCGCTCCACTCGGTCTGCGAGAGCGCATTCTCGATCACATCGAGGCCGAGGCGCAAAACGCACGAGCGGGTCGACCGGCGCGGATCATTGCGAAGATGAATGCTCTATCGGAGCGCGACGTGATGAAGGCGCTATGTCGGGCCTCTCAAGCGGGGGTGCAGATCGACCTGATGGTCCGCGGCCTGTGCTGTCTCCGACCGGGGGTGGCCGGGGTGACCGATAACATTCGGGTGATCTCGATTGTCGACCGATTCCTCGAACACAGCCGGATTTTCTACTTTGAGTCGGGTGGTAAGCAGGATCTGTACATTTCGTCGGCAGATTGGATGAACCGCAACTTCCAGCGCCGGGTCGAGGTGATGTTTCCGGTCGAAGATCCGAAGCTGCGATCACGGATTCTCGACGAAATTTTGCACATTTCGCTGAGTGACAATCAGCGGGCGCGCATACTCCGACGCGATGGCAGTTACGAACGGGTGGTACCAGGACTAACGGAACAGCCGCTGCGGTCGCAGTCTCGCTTCATCGAGCTCGCCAAGGCGCAGGCAACGGTGCCTCTCATCGATCGTGGTTTGACGATCCGTCCGACGATGAGGCTGACGGCGCGGACGTTGGATGGCAGTGATCGTCCCTCACCGGGGGTGCCGCGTACTCCGACGCGAAGCCTGCTGTCCCAACTTGCAACTTCGGGTGATGGCGGACCCTCTTCAGGCAGTGGTGGCTCGCCGAAGTAAGGCTTACGAGCGGGGCGCGAGCTGAGGCAGGGCAGGGGCGGCAACGACCGGGTTTCGGAGTCGACCAATGCCATCGGCAAACAGCTCGATGACATCACCCGGCGAGAGGTTGCCCACGCCAGCCGGAGTGCCCGTCGTAATCACGTCGCCTGGTTCGAGCGTCATGACGTGGGAAATGAAAGAAACCAGTTCTTCGATGCTGAAGATGAGCTCGTCACTGGCTCCGTCTTGGACGAGCTTGCCGTTCAGGTGGCTCTGAATCGCTGCTTTGCCCAGATCGAAGTCGGTGGAGATCACCGGGCCGAGCGGACAGAAGCTGTCAAAGCCCTTGGCGCGGGTAAACTGCCCGTCTCTTTTTTGCAGATCACGCACCGTGACGTCGTTGCACAGTGTGTAGCCGAGTACGTAGTTCATCGCGCTGGACACCGGCTGACGATGGCAGCGTCGACCAATTACGACCGCAAGCTCACCTTCGTAGTCGCAGCGCTCGAAGCCGGGTGGGCGGGCAATTGCCCGGCCCGGTGATAGCAGCGCCGATGGGGGCTTGAGAAACAGCAGTGGCTCGGCCGGAATCGGCTTGCCCATCTCTTTTGCGTGATTTCGGTAATTGCTGCCAACGCCAATGATCTTTTGCGGCACGACCGGCACGAGTAGTTCCACCTCGCTACCATCGGGGTCGTCTTGCCACTCTTTGGGCGTATAAGCAAAGCGCTCGCCAGTGGGCCGACCACCTAGCAGAGGATCACCGTCGAGCAGCTCAACTACCTCGGGTTCATCGTCGAGAACTCGACCAAAGCGGGGCGCACGGTCCGGCTTTTGGAGCAGTCGGAGAAGCAGCATGGGCCTTTCATATCACGGACTTGGCTGCCGGCAAGCAGGCTCATCGACCTGTATCGTCGCTCAGTAGGCTTACCGGCGGCTCCACATGCTCTGCGACCTGTTCGTCAATGAGCCGCAGCGCTCGGGTTAGCTCGCCAAGTTGGGTGGTCCAGGTGGACACCTCGTCTTCATCGCACTCGGCTAGGAGGGCGCGAACTTCATCCATGGCGGCGACGATATTTGCGCGAGCGGCGAGAGCTTGCGCAACAAACGCTTGAGGCTGCGTCGACATGCCCGAACACTAGCCTTTACCTGCAGAGCTTGGCTAGGTGCCGTCTTCTTTGCGATGGGCGAAATAATCGCGGGCCCACCGCTGAAGATCCGGCTTGTCACTGTTCCATTCCCACGCTCCATCTGGGGATAGGCGCAGATCACGGTAGGGATCGAAACCGAGGGCGGTCAGCTCGACATTGCGATCACTGTAGCGACGGTATTCGTGATCACCGTGCCACAGGTGAAGCACCGTGCCGGGCGTTGCAACGAGCCGGCCTTGGGCGTGAGCGAAGAATCGATCGCAGTAGCGGCGGAAGTGTTCACGCTGAGGGGTGCGTTTTCCAAGTACCTTGTCGATGCACTTGGACTCGTGGTCCCCAACGGCAGCATGGGCAATCAAATGATCCCCGCTACCGGATAACGCGGTGTCGTACAGGCCCGTGCGGAGCAAGATGTCTCGGCGAGCGGCCCAGCCAAAGCCGGTGTGACCGTGCTCGTGATAGTGGCCACCGAGGTGGATTTTCGGTTGACTGGCGTAGATTGCGGCAAAACCGTCGAGGCTCTCGCCTTCTCCGCGATAGGCCGTGTGATGGCGGGGCAGCCGGATGACCTGGGAAAAGACTTGGACAATGGCGTGGGAGTCGAGGAGTCGGGACGTCTCGACGGCCCAATCGGCGCGCTCGAACAGGATGTCGGCGTCGAGCCAGGCGACCTTGGTGCAGGTGGGCGGCAAGGTGGTGATGGCGACGTTGAGAAGTCGTTCTTTTTGCCACAGCACGGACTCGCAGCGGCACTTTCGGACGTCGGGACCATCGGGCAGGACGAAGGGCTCATTGCCAAACGCGCACTCAACGGTGAGCAGCGGCACGCCGCTACGGCGCAGGCTATCGGCAAATAGCGCGTAGTTGTGGGCGCGTGTCTTGTAGCCGTGCGGGTTGTAGTAGGCGGCGATGACCCAGAGATCGCTGACTGGTTCATAGCGGGACGCCGGAAAGATGGCGCGCATCTAGTTCATTTTACTTTGGTCGTGCTGCCGAATCGGGAAAGAGGGACTTTTGTTGCTCACGGGCGGTCTCGATATCGGCCTGGTACTTGAGGACCAGGTTGAGCGTTTCCTCGGCGAGCTGCGGGTCGAGGGTGCTTTGGCCGAGGACGGTCAGGGCGCGAACCCATTCGACGGTTTCGGCGATGCTGGGGCTCTTTTTTAGATCGAGCTTGCGCAGGGCTTGGACGACGCGGACGACTTCGGCGGTGAGCTGCTCGGGGGCATCGGGGAGCCGGCTGCGCACGATCTGTAGCTCGCGGCCCGAATCGGGGTAGCCGATGTGAAGAAATAGGCAGCGACGCTTGAGTGCGTCGGTCATTTCCCGGGTGCTGTTCGAGGTGAGCAGCACCAGCGGCATGTGACGGGCATGCAGCGTGCCTAGCTCGGGAATGGAGACTTGAAAATCGGACAGTACCTCGAGCAAAAACGCCTCGAACTCGGCCTCGGCGCGATCGACCTCGTCGATGAGCAGCACGACCCGCTTGGGTGCCCGCAGGGCTTTGAGCAGCGGACGGGCGAGCAAAAAGCGCTCGGAAAAAAAGGCATCTTCATGACTGGCAATCCGCGCCACGGCCTCCGCCAGCGAGGAGGTGCCCGAGAGCAGCTCCCCGATTTTGTCGCGCAGGATTTGGGTATACAGAAGCTGCTTGGGATACGCCCACTCGTACAGTGCCTTGGCCTCGTCGAGACCTTCGTAGCACTGGAGCCGATACAAATCGGTGTCAAGCGTCTGCGCCAGCACCTTGGCAAGCTCGGTCTTGCCGCAGCCCGCCGGGCCCTCGATGAGCAGCGGTTTGTGGAGGCGTTCGGCGAGGAGCACGCTCGTGGCAATGCGGGAATCGGCGATGTAGCCGTGGGCCCGTAGCCGGCTCTGGACCTCAGCAGCAGTTTGGAAAATCGGCGGATCGGTGATGACTTGGGTCATGGCGAAGTGGTTGTCTTAGCAGCACTGATAGCGGGCGGCGAGCGGTGAGTCCGATGCGTCGCGATGCCGACGGATGCGACCATTTTCGGCGAGGTGTTCGAGGATCTTCCAGGCTGCAAAGGCCTGCTCGCTTGACTCGGCTTTGTCGGCCAACTCCACAGCGGTGCGCGGCTGTTCATCCATCGCGGCGAGCAGCCGTTTCTGGAGCGCGAGCATCCCCGCCGCCGCACGTTTGCCCGCCTCGACCCCGGGCTGATGGTAGGCGTTCACGTGAATCAGCTCGGCATAATATCCGACGGTGCGCTCGAACAGCGCGATCAGGGCACCCAGGGTCCGTGCCGATAGCTCGGTGATCGTGAGGGTCAAGCTCCTCCGACCCTTTTCACTCAGCGCTTGCTCGGTGCCGAGGAGAAACCCGAGTAGATAGTCGCCGGGCGTCACATCCTCTTCGACAAACAGCGTCCCATCGAGCAGCGGCGACGGCTGACTGCGATCCCGCAATACCTCGATGAATGTGACAAAAAAATTGTCAACACCGTCGCGGAGCTGCTGAACATAGGCGTGCTGATCGGTCGCGCCTTTGTTGCCATAGACGGCGATGCCTTGGTGAACCGTGCGCCCGTCGCGGTCGTGCTCTTTGCCGAGCGACTCCATGATGAGCTGTTGCAAGTAGCGCGAAATCAGCTCGAGCCGATCTTTGTAGGGCAGTACCACCAGATCGCGACGGCCGATTCCGTCGGTGGCTTTGTACCAACAGATCGCCATCAGCATCGCCGGATTGTGCGTAGGCTCGGGGTTGCGAGTGGCATCGTCCATCGCTTTGGCACCGCTTATCAGCTCATCGATAGGCAGTCCTTGTAGCGCCGCAGGCAGTAGTCCTACTGCGGATAGCTCCGAAGTCCGTCCTCCCACAAAGTCCCACATCGGGAATGTCGCCAGGAATCCCGCCTGCTGAGCGGTTTTATGAAGCTCGCTGCCGTCTTGGGTGATGGCAACGGCGTGTTTGGCGAAGTCGAGTCCAGCCTGGGAAAATGCGGTTTGCGCCGCCAGCATGCCGTTGCGTGTCTCTTTGGTGCCGCCCGACTTCGACACCACCAGTACCAGCGTCGCACCGAGACCACCATCGCCACGTGCGATTTGGTCTAGGATGCGGTCGAAGCCGTCGGGATCGGTGTTGTCAAAAAAGTACGGCTGAAGCTTATCGCCCGCGCCACCGAGCGCCGCCGCGACCAACTGGGGGCCGAGCGCAGAGCCGCCGATGCCGATGACCAGCAGGTTCTGAAACAGCGCTCCCGTCGAAGAATGGAGCTGTCCGCTGTGGACGGCGTGGCAAAAATCGAGGATTTTCCGTCGACATTCCACGATCGCCTGGCGGATGCTCCCGGTCGGAGCGCGGCTTGGGTTGCGCAGCCAGTAATGACCCACCATGCGCTGCTCATCAGGGTTGGCGATCGCACCATTTTCCAGCGCGATCATGGCGTCGTGGGCCCGATGGAGAGCGGCTCCATAGCGACCGGGCCAGTCGGGCGGCAGGTCCATCGCACCGGCATCGATGCGGCACTCGCACAGCGGTTCTCCCTTGCTCCCGGTTACGAGCACCGTCGAGAGCAGGTCACGTCGAGACAAGGAGTGGGTATAAGGCATGATTTCTGTTCACTATCGTACGCTGTTTGGTTGCTGGTTTGGCTTTGCTTACCGATGCGGCCCTTTGCATCATCTTGGCCATGCGCGCTTTGCTGCTTTCCGACCAGCTCTCGTTTTCCGACGGAGTTTCCACTCCAACACCCTCCATCGGTGAAGCGCTCGTGCAGGTCTCCCAAGCGGGCATCTGCAACACCGATCTGGAGCTTGTTCGCGGCTACATGGGCTTTGCGGGCATTCCGGGTCATGAGTTTGTCGGGCGACTTGTCGAGGTTCCTCCCGGCTTGTGCGACGAGTCCGGGCAACCTCTCACCGTCGGCTGCCGGGTGGTGGCAGAGATCAACTGCTCCCCCCCAGGCGGGCCGCAACTGCCAGCGCTGCGGGCGCACGATCCGAAGCGCACCACGCTCGGGATTTTCCGTCGCAACGGTGCGTTTGCGGAGTACCTGACCGTACCTGCACAGAACCTGCATCGAGTGCCGGATGCGGTGAGCGATGATCAAGCGATCTTTGTCGAACCACTGGCGGCGGCGCTGCAGATTCTTGAGCAAGTGAAGCTGGCCCCGACGAACCGTGTGGCGGTACTGGGAGACGGAAAGCTGGGACTTCTGTGTAGCCAGGTGCTGGGACAAGGCAGTGCCGCAGTGGTGTGGGCGATTGGAAAACATCCGCGAAAGCTGGCTCTGCTCGATGGACGCAAGGGGATCACGACCTGTTTGCTCGGAGAAGTTGCGGCGCGTGCACCCAATCTGTTCGATGTGGTGGTGGAATGTACGGGCTCACCGGCTGGGCTTGAGCAGGCGCTTTCGCTGCTGCGTCCGCGTGGCACGCTCGTCCTGAAAAGTACCTATGCGCCGCCCTCGCTCGGGGAAGATCCAGCACGGTCGCACCTGGCCCAGACCCAACTTCAGCAAGCGCTGACCAAGGTAGTGATTGATGAGATCTGCGTGATGGGATCGCGGTGCGGGCCGTTTGGTGCTGCGCTACGGCTGCTTGCGGAGGGGCGAGTGAGCGTCGAGCCCATGATTCATTCGCGGTTCCGTTTAGAAGATGGAGTGGCGGCGTTTCGGGCGGCGGCGGAACCGGGAGTCCTCAAGGTGGTGCTGACTCCGTAACAATCCGAAACAGAACGAAGCAGGCTACGCAGCAGTTCGGTTCGGGTTGCAAACGCTGTGCAAACCATCTAGCGCAGCGCCCCGGCAGCAGATTATCGATGGGCTCGGGGAGTCGATCGGGGCTCTGTATGGATTGGGACAATTCGATAGTTGTGCATCGCCATGGCCTGGGTCAGACCCGACTCTAGCGTCGAAAACGTTCTGACAAATCCCAGATCAATTCCGAGCAGTACCAGCGTTCGGGCGACCTCTGCGGAGATTCCCACCAGCATGCACTCGACACCGAGCAGCTTGGCGGCCTGAACCGTTTTTACCAGCGAGTTTGCGACATGGCTGTCCACCAGTGGGACTCCCGTGATGTCGATGATGACCACTCTGGCGGAATGGTTGGTAATGGCAGACAAGGTACTTTCCATCAGCAGAGACGCCCGCGATGTGTCCATTTCACCGATGAGTGGGAGCAACAAAATTCCATCCCACAACCGCACCACTGGCATCGCTAGTTGATGGATCGTTTTCTGTTTGTCGATGAGCTGCTGTTCCAGTTGCAGAAGCTCTGCTTGCTTCTGCTCGGCCGCAACCTTTCGGAACAGCGCAATCTCTCCTTCGATCGTGGCCTCGGACGCACGGATAGAAAACTCCACTGCATAATCGTCTCCGTCGAGGATACGCTGATCTGCCCAGCAGCTTACCCCGAGTGCGTGACGGAAGATGCCGATGATCTTCCCTTGCAGAAACGGACAGCCCCACTGCAAGGGCATCTGCGCTTGCGCCCGCAGTTCCCAGGCATTGCGGACTCGGACGACTGCGCATCGGTTCTGCTGATCAAACTCCCGAAGTTCGAAAATGCCCCATCCAGCCACACCGACGGCTCGTCCCCAGGCCAGGAATCCCTCGCTGAACGTTGGTCCCAGCTTGGTGACCATGAATTCATAGTCTTCCTTGGTTCCCTGACTGGACTCATAAGCGATCAGAAGTCGCGCCAGTTCCACGCCGACTTCCGCAATCAGCGGTGCCAACATGCGGTACAGAGACGGATTGAGCCAGAACAGCGCAGAGGGAATGCCATAAAAGCTGAGGAGTCCTGCGTCCAGGTCCACTTCGACGGGGGCACCATGCAGCGTGGCACGAAAAGGCGTTTGCATTGCCAGGATTATCGTTCCAATTCAGGCACGAAGGAACGCCAATCTGCTCGTGGAATGATCGGAACATCATCCAGATCCATCACACTGACCGGATGGTCGGGCTACTTTTCAACGTCTAGCTTGTGAGAGTGGCCGTCTTGGGAATAGCGCTGCGGATCGATTCCGTGACGCTCGATGAGTCGACGCAGTTGGGTTCTGTGGAGTCCAAGAGCGCGGGCGGTTCCAGCTACGTTTCCCTGGTGAGTACGTAGCGCTTGTTCGATTCGTGCACACTCGCCGGGATCAAGCCCCTTCAACGAAGGCGGTGTGTATTCCTCTGCGCTGAGATCAGAAGTCTGAGAAACAGACCGGAGTACGGTGCCCGCCCCTTCCGGAAGATGACGGGATTCAATGCGCGGGCAGGTCTGAATCGCTGCGTTTTGGACTGCGCTGCGAACCTCAACCAGCAGCTCTCGAATGTTACCGGGCCATGGTCTTAGCAGACAGACTTCGACGAGAGAGGCGTGCACGGAAGCGATGGTGGTGGTCCGCTTCACTGCTGAGTCGATCAACCAGGGAATCTCTTCGATGCGCTTACGGAGAGGTGGAATCTGGACGCACGGACGGGCAATTCGATAGTACAAATCCTCGCGGAATCGCCCCTGCGCGACCAGGTATTTCAGATCCTTGTTGGTCGCAGAACAGATATGCAACTCGACGCGATGGGGACGATTGGCACCGAGCGGAAGCAGTTCCTTGGTCTCGATTACCCGCAGGAGCTTGGCCTGCACCTGCAAATCCAAATCGCCGACTTCATCTAAAAAGAGAGTCCCCCCGGCCGCCGCTTGGATGTAGCCCTCGGCATGACTGTCTGCGCCGGAGTAAGCACCGCGCCGGGCACCAAACAGCAGTCGCTCTGCTACACCTTGGGGAATCGCTGCGCAGTTGACTGCGACAAACGGACCTCCGTGATGCGGGCCACTGTCGTGATAAGCATGCGCGACCATCTCTTTGCCGGCACCACTCTCACCAGTGATGTGCAAGGTGTCACCAAACAGAGAGGACTGCTTGGCCAGCGCGAAGACCTCTTGCAGAGCCGGTCCTAACACCTTTCCTGCGTTCAACGTGACTCCGCGCTGGAACAGTGGTGCAATGTCGGGATAAATCCCAAACAGAGAGTCTCCCATCCGGATCACGCGCTGCACTTCGCTCGGCTGGTTGGCAGGGATTGCACGGCCATCGACAGCGGTGCCATTGTGGCTGCCCAGATCGGTCACCAGGAAGCGTCGCCCGTCGTGTTGGATGCGGGCATGTCGTCGTGACATTCGCTGATCCGGATCCATGCCGTGGCTACCTCGGCCGACCTCGGCGCAGCCGTTTACAAGCGGGATCACGATGGTGGTGGGAGTACCACAGCGAAATAGCAAAGCAATTCCCGGGCTTCGTTCCGTGGTGAGGAGCTGATCGGAGCGGGGAGTCTCCGCCTCTTTCAGGGTCGAGGCATGGTCGGACATGGGCCCATTATACGGGAGTGCGCGCTGGCACAGGCGATGGCACAACCCCTGGCACAACAGTGTGCCACTTGGCTGTGCCAGCCTGATCTCACAGGTGGGATATCTGACGCCTACCTATCATGCCATAGGGAAAGGAGTCCAATTCCTAAGGGTTCGGAATGGTTTGGGAATTCCACCCAAACGACTTATCAGTCGGTTACCTTACGCGACCCGAAGCCGGGTTTGGTTTGGTGGCATGACCTTTGCCTAATCAGCCGGGTAGATGTTCGGACGCAGAGAAAATGTAGTTTCATCCCAAGGGATTGCGCCTGGCAGAGCCTGCCAGTCCGCGCTCCCCGCTCTCTGCTCCGCAAAGCTCATCTTCAACAGGGGGATTTCTATGAAGCGCTCTATTTTTTCGTCGGTGATCGGTTTGTCTTTGCTTCTACTTGGTTCCTGCACAAATGGTACCGCTACGGACCAGGACAGCGTTGAGAAGAATCTGAAGACCTGTCAGGCCCGCGATCCGGAAACCGGAGCTTGCGCGGACAACAACGGCGATGACATCAACAACCCACGAGCGGCGGGCTATGACTTCACGATTAAGCATTCCGACTGGGGTACGCAGTTTGGCTACCGGCTGACCGGGTTCTATCCCAAGGCGGGTGGCTGGGCAGTGCGCGGCTGGCGATTCGATACGGACCCCAGCTCGCTCGATCCCAACGTCAGCGCCAACGGCGACGTCATGGGACTACAGCTTGGCGGCAAGCTCTTTCAGGTCAAGGACATGAGGGTTGAACGCACCAGCCTGACCGTCCGGTTCTGTGATGCGGGCGGTGGTGCCTGCGATACCTGGAGCGTCGACCAAATGTTCACCAAGGGCGCAGTACTGGTGCTGGCTCTGCCCAATCCGAGTGGTCGTGGCGCTACCTACTTCAACTGGACGTTTGCCTCGGGTCAGTTCCCTGTCGAAAAGGTCAAGGCGTGGGGGGCCGATGTCTCGGGCCAGCTCGTGTATACGGCTGCCAAGGGACAGATCCCGACCAGTCTCTGCAAAGGCAGCGGTGGGGCCGACGAGTTCGTCGTGTTTCAGCAGGGCTATCACTGGGATCCCGACACCTTCCAGAAGTTCACCGATCCGCTTTCGATCACCGTGACGTGTGAGGAAGGCGCGATCGCAGAAGGTCTGGCGCGGGGCTACAGTCCCTGGTCCGCTGCAACTCAGGGGGACGGCTCGGTAGCCAACATGTCGGACTGGCAGCAGAGCTTCATTCGCATGAAGACTGCCGATTACTGCGGTACCGGGTTTACCCACACCGTGCATGGCACCAAGTACTACATCAGTGCGCCACTGGATCTCCCACGCGACTCCGACCCGATCGGCAAGCTAGAGGCGATCTGGGGACCGGACGGTGCCTTCTGCGTGAACCAGACTGCACCGTCGGACAACCGTCGTCACCCAGAGATTGCGATGGGCTGCGCGGTTGCGATTCCAGATTGTGATGACGCTACCGTGGAGGCTCGCCGCAGGTCCAATCTGTTCGATGGGATTCCATAGCTTCTGGGCGCTCGACATACGCAGGACGTCAATCTGCATTGCGGGCGCTGTCAGCGTCTCTTGATCCCACTCCTTCCCACTTCACTTCTCCCGCAGATACGCTTCATACTCCCGCTTCAGCAGCGGGTTTACAGCCAGCGCCTTGCTCCAGCTTTCCTGCGACTCCTTCCGCAGGGCTTCCGCCAAAGCCATCTCCTTGACCAGCGCCGCCTTTTCTTGCAGCAGCACCGCCTTCATCGCGAGGAGTGGACCAGAGGTGGCGTTCACTTTGAGTCCCTGTGCCACTGCGGCGAGGCCATCCACAATCCGCGCTTCTCGTGCTGCTCCCTTTAGCATGATGGCCAAGAAGTACAGTGCACGAGACTTCTCGATCAAGGAGTCTGCGGACTCCGCGTTTAGCTCCACCGCCTTGGTCGCTGCGGCCAGCGCAGAGAGTATGTCTGCTTGATTTGGCTCGTGCTGCTGGGCCTTCCAGCGCGACCGGACCAGTAACAGTCGAGCTTCGAGCATAAAAGGCGCTTCCGCCAGCGCATCGAAAGACTTGCAAGATTGGAGAGCAGACAGAGCTCGCTCAACAGCAGCAGTTGGATCCTGTTTGGAGAGCAAGATCCACTCTGTTTCTGTCCAGTCCGCATATCGCGAGAAGTAGCACTGAGAGAAGCTATTACTTAGCTCACGTCTCGCGGACAAGTAGCTACGTGCTCGGGTCAGAGCTGGTAGGGGTGATGTTCCTCGCTGGGCCGAGTGCAGTGCATGGTTAATCCACAGAACCTCCATGTTGCGCTGGAACGTGACATAGTTCGTACATCCAGGACCGCAGAGTCCTTCTAGACGAACTGCCTCCGTCACCAGATCATCGAAGCTTTGACCATGCTCTAAGCTGTAGTCGGAATACTGGGCCTTGGCCATCAAGATTGTGGCGTACGCGAAGAGGTACTTGGGATCGAGCGATACTGCACGCCTCGCAGAGGCCATTGCCTTACGGAAGTTGTTGCGTGGGTCTTCGCCTTTGTCTAGCTGATAGTTGCCCCACGATGAATAACAGATACCCAGATCGTTGTGTGCCCACGGAAAATTGGGAGCGAGAGTGATCGCTTGCTGCAGTGCACGTTCAGCCTTCTGCCAAGTCGGCTCTGGGTTCTGTTGGTGCCCATGCTCGTATACCCCCCGCCAGGTCAGCGCATTGCCAAGACTATCCCAGGCAATGAAGTTCAATGGATCTCGTTTGATGGCTAGCTCGGCAAAGTCAATCGCTAGGTTGTACGTGGCTTGCTTGTTGCCTTTGAACTTGAACGACTTCGCTGTCAAAAACTGTA
Source organism: uncultured Myxococcales bacterium (assembly GCA_937859535.1). Lineage (GTDB taxonomy): Bacteria > Myxococcota_A > Polyangia > Palsa-1104 > JAEUJZ01 > JAEUKA01. The sequence continues at coordinate 1,987 of CALLYL010000651.1, read as the reverse complement.
CCCGTGACGCTTCCAGGTACCCAGTGGCACTGCTTGGCAGGGACGTGATGGTCCGTTCGGCTGCACTCTGCGCGGCAGCGAACGACTGATCCTGCGATTTGCCCTGTAGCCGATCGAGGTCGGCAAGATCGATCAGCGCCCGCGCCAGCGCCGCAGATATGAGTCCATCGGAACGACTAATATCTGCGGCTAGTTGATAGTGGGCGATGGCTTGGTTGAGGAGCGTTCGTGCCTCGTTGTGTTTTCCGTCGCCGATCTTGGACAGCGCTTGGGCGTGTGAGACTTCTCCGCGTAGCTTGGCTGCTTCCGCTAGCCATGGAGTCTGGGCCAGGGCAGATTGCGCTTTTTGATCGGCCTCCTCAAATCGACCAGCGTAAAACGCGAGCAGTCCTTCGATGTACTCGGGAGAGTCAAGGGTCAGCTCACTCCGTCGCGCCAGTGCCTTCTGGAGGGCTGCGGTAGCGGGATCGAGTAGCTCGCGCTGGAGTTCCTTTTGCTTTTGCTCAACCCAGGTTTTTTCACCGGAGCGTCGCGCTTCTAGGAGGGCTTCGTGATACAGCTCGCCAAGGACTCTTCCTCGCGCAGCATACAGCTCGGGGCCTCTCTCCCCGAGACGCATCGCCTCCTCGAGGTGGCTACGCGCCGACTTGTGTTCATGTAGCGACAGATGCCCACGTCCGAGCGCATAGTGTCCAAGTCCCGCCGCCAGATCGCCATAGGAACGGAGTCGCGACTCGACCTGCTCCATCCGCTTGCGCACCAGCTGCTGCTCGCGTTCGACGTTGTGGAGCGGGAGCGCATACGCGGTACGGACCAGCCACTCGATGTCTTTGCTGTCCTGCGCAATCTGTCTTTGCAGCTCACTTTGCTTGCGCGCCACGTAGCTTTGGCGGAGTCCGTATCCGGCAAATCCGATCACACTGATCAGCAGCGACAGCACCAGTGCCGCCGCCGGTTTGTTTTGTCGCGCCCGCCACTTGAGTCGATAGATCAGCCCGACCTTTTTGGCGACGATCTTTTCGCTGTTTAGGAATCGTGTGAGGTCTTCGGCCAACGCCTGCGCCGTCGGATAGCGCTGTTCCTTGTCTTTGGTCAGGCAGCGCGCACAGATCGTCTCAAGCGCTTCTGGCATCGTTGGTACGACGCTGCGCAGAGTCGGTGCCTCTTTGGTCATCACGCTCAGGATGATGTTGACGATCGTTTCATCCTCGAACGGAGCGTGTCCGGTCAGGATGTCGAACAGCGTTGCACCCAGGCTGTAGACATCCGAACGCCGGTCAAGGTGTCGGGCCTCGCCACGTGCTTGCTCGGGTGACATAAACGCCGGCGTTCCCATCACCGCGCCCGACTCCGTCAGCCCCTGTCCTTCGCCTGCCTCGCGAGCCAGACCAAAGTCCATCACCACCGGCACCACCGATCCATCCGATCGCTTTTCGATCATGATGTTGGACGGCTGATAGTCCGTTTTTCTGTTCTCATCGAAAAATTGCTGTTTTGCATCATAAACGGGAAGTGCGCGGGAAAAAGCTATGTCGCTTGATGGTCGACAGGAATGGTTGCATTCCTACATCGTTCCTTTGCCGTTTCTGTCATCCGGAGGAGTTCTTCTGGTGGCAACTGTTTCAGTAGTTCCGGAATGGACCCCCGCGATTGTCCGGATACGATCTTGCCGATTGATTCTGCACCGCACGATTGGTTGTTCCCAAAAACCGCGGCGGTGATTCATCATGGCGGGGCCGGAACCACATCGGCGATGCTGCGCGCCGGAGTTCCCGGGCTTATCGCTCCGGGGGGTGGTGACATGCCGTATTGGGGAAGAAAAACTGCAAAGCTCGGCGTCGCGTTGCCGCCGATTCCTTTTGAGGATTTGTCCGTGGAACGGTTGGCGGCAGCGATTCACCTCCTGACTCAGGACAGCGGACTTCGCGCCCGCGCCCGTGCATTCGGCGAGGAAGTCCGAAGCGAAGATGGAGTCGGCTGCGCCGTG